>JAEZBU010000247.1 GCA_023426855.1 Pseudomonadota bacterium
GTGCCTGATCGCGCGCCATGTGCCCTATCCTTCGACAACCAATAAAACCAGCGTGTTCGCATTACTATAATATGTCAATAATTTATTGACGTTTTATCGGCCGTGGAGCAAGGGTAGCAGGATAAAGGGACAATACACGCGCAGGAGTATGCCATGAGCGCCGCCACTAACGGTTCCGGGAAATGGGCTTTCTGGATTGATCGCGGCGGCACATTCACCGACGTCGTCGGTCGCGCGCCGGACGGCACCGTCAGCGCCCGAAAGGTGTTGTCTGAAAATCCGGAAGCTTACGAAGACGCGGCGCTGGAAGGCATCCGCCGCTTCCTCGATGTCGCCTCGGACGCGCCGATCCCCGCCCACCGCATCTCCGCGATCAAGATGGGCACCACGGTTGCCACCAACGCACTGCTGGAGCGCAAGGGCGAGCCGACGGCCCTCGTCATCACCAAGGGCCTCAAGGACCAGCTCGAAATCGGCTATCAGGCGCGCCCCGACATCTTCGCCAAGAAGATCATCAAGCCGGAAATGCTGTACGCCCGCGTCGTGGAAGCCAACGAGCGCGTGCGTGCCGACGGCACCATCGAAACGCCGGTTGATCTCGCCGCATTGCGCGCTGATCTCGAAAGCGTCCGCGCCGCCGGCATCGGCGCCGTCGCGATCGTGCTGATGCATGCCTATGCTTATCCCGAGCATGAAAAGCAGGTTGCAGCGCTGGCCCGCGAGGTCGGCTTCGCGCAGATCTCCGTCAGCCACGAAATCTCTCCGCTAATCAAACTGGTCGGCCGCGGCGATACCACGGTTGCCGACGCCTACCTGTCGCCGATCCTGCGCCGCTACGTCGAGAAAGTGTCGGGCGCCCTCACCTCCTCTGGCGGCGAAGAAACCAAGATCCTGTTCATGGCCTCCTCGGGCGGCCTGAAGGCTGCGCACCTGTTCCAGGGCCGTGACGCTATTCTCTCCGGCCCCGCTGGCGGCATCGTCGGCATGGCGGAGACTGCCAAAATCGCCGGATTCGAGAAAGTCATCGGATTCGACATGGGCGGCACGTCGACGGACGTCTCGCACTTCGCCGGTGAATACGAACGCGCCTTTGAAACCGAGGTTGCGGGCGTGCGCATGCGCGTACCGATGATGCGTATTCATACCGTTGCGGCGGGCGGCGGCTCCATTCTCAACTTCGACGGTACGCGCTTCCGCGTCGGTCCGGAAAGTGCCGGCGCCAATCCCGGCCCGAAGTGCTATCGCCGCGGCGGACCGCTCACCGTCACCGACGCCAACGTGATGGTCGGCAAGCTGTCCGGCACGTTCTTCCCGAAGATTTTCGGCCCGAACCGCGACGAAGCGCTCGACGAAGCCGCAGTTAAAGCCGCCTTTACCGAAATGGCGAAGGAGATCGGTGACGGGCGCTCTGCCGAGGACGTCGCCGACGGCTTCCTGCGCATCGCGGTCGAAAACATGGCCAACGCCATCAAGAAGATCTCGGTGCAGCGCGGCTACGACGTCACCGAATATGCGCTGAATTGCTTCGGCTCCGCCGGTGGTCAGCACGCCTGCATGATCGCCGATACGCTCGGCATGGAAACCGTGCTGATCCATCCTTTGTCGGGCCTTCTGTCCGCGTACGGCATGGGTCTCGCCAACATCCGCGCCAGCCGCGAGCAATCGGTGGAAGCCGTGCTCGATGACGCCACCATGAGCCAAGTCAGAGCGCTGTCTGACAGCCTCAGCGGCGACGTGATCCAGGAACTGACCGCCGAATCCGTCGATCGTGCGGACATTGCCGTCACCACTTGGCTGCATCTGCGCTACGACGGCACCGATACCGCCCTGCCGATCACCATGGCGGACCCCGTCGAAATGCGCCGCGTGTTCGAGGAACAGCACCGGCAGCGCTTCGGCTTCATCTCGCCGGAGAAGAAGGTGTTCGTCGCGGCCATCGAGGTCGAGGCAGCCGGTGGCGGCGCCGCGGTTGATGAAGGCTCCGCGTCCACAACCACCGAGGCCGCCGAAACCACCGAGACCACGCGCTTCTTCTCCAACCGCGCCTGGCACGATGCGCCGGTCTACCGTCGCGAGAACCTGTCACGCGGCCAGAAGATCTCTGGCCCGTCGCTCATCATCGAGCCGAACCAGACCGTGGTCGTCGAGCCCGGCTGGCAGCTCGAGGTGACGGCGCTCAACCATCTCGTGCTGACCCGCGTCGAAGCCCGCCGCCGCGAAGTGCTGGGCGAGACCGCCGATCCTGTGCTGCTCGAAGTGTTCAACAACCTGTTCATGTCGATCGCCGAGCAGATGGGCGAAGCGCTGCGCAACACCGCGCAGTCGGTCAACATCAAGGAGCGTCTGGACTTCTCGTGTGCCGTGTTCGATGCCCAAGGCGCGCTCGTCGCCAACGCGCCGCACATGCCGGTGCATCTGGGTTCGATGGACCGTTCAGTAGAGACGATCATCCGCCAGCGCGACGGCACCATGCAGCCGGGCGACGTCTATATGCTCAACGCGCCGTACAACGGCGGCACGCATTTGCCCGATATCACCGTCATCACGCCGGTGTTCGCGCCGGGCAAGCCGGAGATCCTGTTCTACGTCGCCAGCCGCGGACACCATGAAGATATCGGCGGTCTGACACCTGGATCGATGACGCCACGCGCCACGCACATCGACGAGGAAGGCGTCTACATCGATGACTTTAAGGTCGTCGATAAGGGCCGCTTCCTGGAGCAGGAAACGCATGATCTGCTGATGGGTGCGCGCTATCCGGCACGCAGCCCTGGCAAGAACATCGCCGACCTGAAGGCCCACGTCGCTGCCAACGCCAAGGGCGTCGTCGAACTGGAGAAAATGGTCCACCACTTCGGTCTCGATGTGGTCAAAGCCTACATGAACCACGTGCAGGACAACGCGGAAGAAAGCGTGCGCCGCCTGCTCACCCGCATCGATGGCGGAGAATTCCGCGTCGAGATGGACCAGGGCACGCACGTCGCGGTGAAGATTACGGTCGATCGCGAAACCCGCAGCGCCACCGTCGACTTCTCCGCATCGAGCCCCGAGCAGGGCAACAACTTCAACGCCCCTGCTCCGGTCACCCGCGCGGCCACGTTGTACGTCATGCGCGTGATGGTGGACGAGCCGATCCCGATGAACGCCGGCTGCCTCAAGCCGATCAACCTGGTGGTGCCCGAGCGCTCGATGCTGTCGCCGCAGTATCCGGCGGCCGTTGTCGCCGGCAACGTCGAGACCAGCCAGATCGTCACCAACTGTCTGTTCTCGGCACTGAACGCCATGGGCCCCAGCCAGGGCACCATGAACAACCTGACGTTCGGCAACGCCAAGTATCAGTATTACGAGACCATCTGCTCGGGCTCGCCCGCCGGCCCTGGTTTCGACGGCACCTCCGGCGTCCACGTGCACATGACCAACACGCGGCTCACCGATCCGGAAATCCTGGAACTGCGCTATCCGGTTCTATTGGAGGAGTTCTCGATCCGTCGCGGCTCCGGCGGTCGCGGCAAGTGGACGGCAGGCGACGGCACATATCGCCGTATCCGCTTCCTGGAGAAGATGGACTGCGCCATTCTGTCGGGCTATCGCCGTGTGGCGCAGCATGGCCTCGCAGGCGGTGAACCCGGCGAGTGCGGCGAGAATTCCGTCCGCCGCAACGACGGCACGATGGAACGCCTCGAAGGCTGCGACCAGACCGTGCTCGATGCCGGCGAGGCGATCATCATCAAGACGCCAACCGGCGGCGGCTACGGCGCTGCGTAAGCCCGCCGCCCAATTGCCAGACAATAGGCGGGACGGCGCGCAATCGCCGTCCCATTTTTGTCGGTCCCACCTTCGTCAGTCCTTGACCGCTTCGCCCTCGATCTCGACCAGAAGCTGGGGTGCTGCCAATCCAGCAATTTCCAGATACGTGCAGGCGCACACGTGACCGTCGAGCATGCGGTCGCGCACGTCACGGAAGGTGCCCACGCTGCCGCGCTCAGTGACAAAGATCGTGACCTTCACAAGGTGGCGTTTCTCGAACCCGGCTGCGCGCAGCACCCCGAACAGATTGTTCCAGGCGCGCTCCATCTGCGCTTCCATGCCCTCCTCGATCGTCCGATCCGGCCGCATGCCGATCTGCCCGGAGATCACCAGCCGTTCAGCGGTTGCCGTGTGCACGATGCCTTGGGCATATTTCGATGCCGGTGCGACGACATCGACCGGGTTGATGATTTTCATGACGTTCCCTTGCTGTTGAACTGGCTGGCTCACGATCCTATGAGAGCGGTTTGGCGATGGCCACGCGCTTCGCTGCACGGAAATGGATCAGGTTGATGAACCTCACACAAGCCAAATGGCGGTTGGCCAATCCCGCTGATGTCCCAACCATCGGGCGGCTGTCGCGTAAATTGCTCGGCGTTCTGGGCGAAGAGGACATTATTTTCGAAGAGCGCCAGCGGCTCTGCCCGGAGGGTTGCCACGTGTTCAGCGATGGCGCGGAAATTGGCGCCTATATCGTCAGCCACCCGTGGCGCAGGGGCCAGCCTCCGGCGCTCAATCAGAGCCTCAGCGCGCTGCCCGCAGACGCCGACTGCTGGTATATCCACGATATTGCGGTCGATAGGCC
>JAEZBU010000340.1 GCA_023426855.1 Pseudomonadota bacterium
GCTGACCAAACGCATCATGGCCGAATTCACGGCCGACGGCGCGGATAGCTGGTTCACCGAGGGCGCCAAGGAGCGACTGCTTGCCGGGCTGGTCGACGATCCGTCGGAATGGGAGCAGGTTCGCGACTTTCTCGACGTGTGGTTCGAATCCGGTTCGACGCACGCGTTCGTGCTGGAGGATCGCCCTGATCTGAAATGGCCAGCGGATCTCTACCTGGAAGGTTCGGACCAGCATCGCGGCTGGTTCCATTCCTCGCTGCTGGAGAGCTGCGGCACGCGTGGCCGCGCGCCTTACGACGCGGTGCTGACGCACGGCTTCGTCGTGGATGGCGAAGGCCGGAAGATGTCCAAGTCCCTCGGCAACGTGGTGGCACCTCAGGACGTCATCAAGAAATCAGGCGCTGAAATCCTGCGCATCTGGGTCGCCAGCGCCGATTACTCGGAAGATCTCCGCATCGGACCCGAGATCCTCAAATCGAACATCGAGACCTACCGCAAGCTGCGCAACACACTGCGCTGGATGCTCGGCAGCCTCGGTCATTTCGACGAGGCCTCGCGCATTGAGCAGTCGGCGATGCCCGGCCTTGAGCAGTACATGCTGCACCGGCTGGCGGAACTCGACGTGCTGGTCCAGCAGGGTTATCAGGCGTTCGACTTCAAGCGCGTATTCCATGCGCTGTCGAACTTCTGCATCAACGATCTGTCGGCATTCTACTTCGATATCCGCAAGGACACGCTGTATTGCGAGGCCTTTTCCAGTGAGAAGCGGCGCGCCTGCCTGAGTGTACTTGATGAAATCTTCCAGCGGCTGACGATCTGGCTGGCGCCGATCATCTGCTTCACCGCGGAAGAGGCGTGGCTGGCCCGGCATCCCTCCGAGGATGGCTCGGTGCATCTGCAGACCTGCCCGCCGATCCCGGCCTCGTGGCGCAATGACACGCTGGCCGAGCAGTGGGAGCGTATTCGCCGCGTCCGCCGCGTCGTCACCGGCGCGCTGGAGATCGAGCGCGCTGCCAAGCGCATCGGATCTAGCCTGGAAGCCGCTCCCGAGATCTACATCGACGTACCGGAACTGCGCACCGCCTTCGAGGGCATCGACCCGGCAGAGATCGCGATCACCAGCGGCGCCACCATCAAGGCCGGTGCTGCGCCGGAAGGCGCCTTCACCCTGCCCGACGTGGCAGGTGTCGGCGTCGTGCCGCAGCGTGCGGAAGGCAAGAAGTGCGCGCGCTCCTGGCGTATCGTCGCTGATGTCGGCTCCGATCCGGACTATCCGGATCTGTCGGCACGCGACGCGGCAGCGGTCCGGGAATTCGACGCACGTTCACCGCAGGCGGCCGGATGACGCGGATGCCGAGCGAGGCCAAGGCAGGCTGGCTGTGGGGGCCATATTCCAGGCTTGGCCTGACTTTTGCGCTCGCGAGCATCGTTATCGACCAAGCCCACAAGTGGTGGATGCTGGAGATCTACCGCATCCAGGATCGCGGCCGGGTGCAGGTCCTTCCGTTCTTCGACCTTGTGTTCGTGAAGAACGAGGGCATCAGCTACGGACTGGGAGCAGGGCGAATCGGCCAGGTCGAGCTTGCGCTGATGGCCGTGGTCGTATCGCTGGCGATGGTGGTCTGGCTGGCCCGCGGCGAAATGAACAAGCTTATGGCGGTCAGCATTGGCCTGATCATCGGCGGCGCAGTCGGCAACGCAATAGATCGTGTCGTCCTGGGCGGCGTGGCCGACTTCTTCCTGCTCTATGCCTTCGGGTTTTCCTGGTACGTATTCAACTTGGCTGACGTTGCGATCGTTGCCGGTGTGATCGGCCTCCTGTATGACTCATTCATACCGAGTCGCAATGGTGCCTCAAAGTGACCCTAAGGGTCTGAACAGACGGCATTCTGTCCGCGTGAAATGCCACCGGAGAGACGATTGATGATGAAGACTGCTCAACGGTTTCGCAAGGCATGCACCGCAGGCGCAATGCTTGTGGCCATGTCGGTTGCGGGATGCGGTTTCGACGGTGTCGAACTGAACGGCGCGGTATTCGACGTTCTCGGTGTTTCGGGCAAAGGTAATGACGGTGTAGAGCCGCGTGTCGCTGAGCGGCCCGGCATCGTGCTTCCGCCGTCGACGGAAAGCCTCCCAACGCCCGGTTCCGGCGGAACCGAGCAGGCTGGTGAGATGGCATGGCCGGATGATCCGGATCAGCGCCGCATCGCCGATGCAAGCGCCATCGATCGCAAGCACGACGAGTTTTGCAAAGAAGCGCTTTGGCGCGCCAAAGCTTCCGGGCAGGCTGAAGCACAGATCAAGGGCCCCAAGGGCATGTGCAATCCCTCAGTTCTTAACAACTGGGCTGGTAAAGAGATCACATCGCGCAAAAACTGACCCCAGTATTACTGGTCGCATGCGCGCTCTTTTGTCATGAAGACTTATCCGCCAGATCTCGGCAACGTGATCCGGCTAAGCTTTACGTAATTGCCGTCGTGCTTTACGCCTCACTGTTGTGAGTGCGCTTAAGGCTAAGAAGACTCAGGCACTCCGTTCCCTTTGACAAGACTGGTCCCGCTCCCGACATGAACGATCGGTATGGCCCTTCTCCGCGAACTCATCCCGTGCCTTTCACGTCCACGCCCCGTCTTCAAGTGCCCCCGAGCTGGTCGCGAGATCAGCGTATGAGGATCGACGTATGCTCACCCGCGTTCAATTTCCGCTCTCAATCATTATGGCGCTCATCATGATGCTCGCATTCGCTGAACATCCTGCCCACGCGCAGACCGGCCAACGCGCGACCGAATTCAAACTCGACAACGGCATGCAGGTGGTCGTCATCCCGGATCATCGCGCACCCGTGGTGACGCATATGGTCTGGTATCGGGTCGGCGCCGCGGACGAATCTCCGGGCGTTTCCGGGATCGCGCACTTCCTCGAACACTTGATGTTCAAGTCGACCAAGGAAATCGCCTCCGGCGAGTTTTCCAAGATCGTGTCGCGGCTCGGTGGACAGGATAACGCCTTCACCAGTCAGGATGCGACCGCCTATTTCCAGCGCATCGCCAAGGACCGCCTGCCTCAGGTCATGAAGATGGAAGCGGACCGCATGGTCAACCTCCAGCTCACTGAGCGCGAAGTTCTTACAGAGCGTGACGTTATTCTTGAAGAACGCCGGTCTCGCGTCGAGAACAACCCGCAGGCCGTGCTCGACGAGCAGATGAACGCTGTTCTGTACTATTCGCACCCCTACGGCATTCCGGTCATCGGTTGGGAGCACGAGATCGCGCGGCTGTCACGCGAGGACGCGCTCAGCTTCTACAAGCTGCACTACGCACCCAACAATGCCATCCTGGTCGTGTCCGGCGACGTGACGCCAGATGAGGTCAAACGGCTGGCCGAGGAAAGCTACGGCAAGGTCGTTTCGAACCCCGCTATCGTCGAGCGCCGGCGTCCGATGGATCCCGAGCAGCGCGTGTCGCGCCGCGTCGAACTGAAGGACGTGCGCGCGGGCAAGCCCTCGATCCAGCGCTACTACGTTACCCCTAGCTATAAAACGGCCGAGCCTGGCGAAGCTGAAGCGCTCGACCTTCTGCTCAAGGTCGTCGGATCTGGCGCCACCAGCCGCCTGTATCAGAAGCTTGTTGCGGGCGATCAGATCGCTTCGAGCGCCGGTGGCTGGTACGCAGGCTCCAGCATGGACTTCGGCAAGATCGCACTTTACGCCATCCCCAATGACGGCGTGTCTCTCGACACCACAGAGAAAGCGATCGACGCCGTGCTCGCCGACATCATCAAGAATGGCGTCACGGAAGCCGAACTCGATCGCGCCAAGAAGTCCTATCTGGCCGAGCATGTCTACGAGAGCGACAATCAGGCGACACTGGCCCGTCGCTACGGCTGGGGATTGGTCGTCGGCCGTACACTGGAAGAGATCGACGCGTGGCCGGAGCGTATTTCGGCCGTGACGGCCGAGCAGCTCCAAAAAGCTGCAGCCCGCTACTTCGATCCGCGGCGCTCAGTCACCGGGTCGTTGCTCCCGGTTCCGAATGACGCCCAGCAGGAAACGACCAGCGCACCGACACCCGGACGTTCGTAAGGATTTGAGTATGACCATGGTTGTTGAAAGTCTGACCGGGCGTCGTGTGCCTGTATCCGCCGGTGTTTCAGCATTCTCGCTTGTTGCGGCTATGCTGTTTGCACTCGTTGCAACCTATTCGACATCGGCCTCTGCTATGAAAATTCAGACAGTTAAAAGCCCGGGCGGCATCGAGGCATGGCTCGTCGAAGAGCACAGCGTGCCCTTGATGGCGCTGCGCTTTGCCTTCGAGGGCGGCAATTCGCAAGATCCCGACGGCAAAGAAGGCGTCGCCAACTTCCTGACCGCCATGATGGACGAGGGTGCCGGCGATCTGACGGCGCTTCAGTTCCAGGAGCGCACGGAAGAAGTTGCCATGCGCATGGGCTTCGAGGACACGCGCGACGCGCTGTACGGAAGCTTTGAGACCCTCACGGTCAATCGCGATGCGTCCGTTGAGTTGCTGAAGCTCGCGATCAACAAGCCGCGCTTCGATACCGACGCCGTCGATCGCATTCGTGGCCAGCTCCTCGCCAGCTTGGCATTCGCTGCCAAAGATCCCGATCGCGTCGCATCGCGTGAATGGTCTGCTGCTGCGTTTCCCGGACACCCTTACGGGCGTTCCGCAACTGGGACGGTCGAGAGCATTTCACGTCTGACGCGTGACGATCTCGAGAGCTACCGGAAGCGGGTGTTTGCTAAGGAAAACCTCAAGGTCGTGGCCGTTGGCGACATCGACGCAGCAACGCTCGGCAAGTTGCTGGACGATGTGTTCGGTGACCTGCCCGAAAAGGCCCAGCTCACGCCGGTGCCGACCGTCGAGCCGAGCAAGGGCGGCATTCTGAACGTCATCGAGATGCCGGTCCCGCAGTCCGTAGCGACGTTTGGACTGGCGGGCGTCAAGCGCAAGGACCCCGATTTCATTCCCGCGTTCGTTATGAACCACATCCTGGGCGGTGGGGGCTTTTCTTCCCGCCTGATGGAAGAGGTCCGCGAGAAGCGCGGCTTGGCTTATTCGGTCTACAGCTATCTGCAGCCCTATCAGCATGCATCGCTGTTCGTCGGCGGCGTCGCGACCAAGAACGAGGAAATCGCGCAGTCGCTGGAGGTGATCACCGCCGAGCTGCAGCGTATGGCCAAGGACGGTCCCACGCCGGAAGAGCTCGAGAACTCCAAGAACTACCTGATCGGTTCTTATCCGCTGCGCTTCGATACCAACGCCAAGATCGCCAGCCAGTTGCTCGGTATCCTGCAGGATGATCTCGGCATCGATTACGTCGACAAGCGCAACGAACTGATCAAGGCCGTGACGCTTGAGGACGTGAAGCGGGCTTCGGCGCGCATTCTTCAGACCAACAACCTCATCACCACGGTTGTCGGCCAGCCGAAGAACCTCAAGAGCCGCAGCTAACCGCTGGCCTCTGGCGTTACGCGGGCGATCAAGCGATAAGCGATCTCCCGCAACGACTGAGCTAAGGAGATGGCATGACGGATTTGTCGCGTCCCCTGGATACGGCGCCGGTCTTGCCATTTCGCCAGTCGATCGATCGGACCTTGCAAGCCGCTATCGGCGCGCATGGTTTGACCGCCGTCGAGTATGAGCGCTGGATCGACAGGCTGCGGCCGGCGCTGCAGCAGCTTCAGCGTGACTATGACAACGGCAGCCTGCCGCTGCTGCATACGCCATCGGAGACAGCCGACATCGCTGTCGCGGAAGTGGCCATGGCCCGGCTGTCGCGCAATGCCGGCACCATCGTGTTTTTCGGAACCGGTGGCTCCAGCCTCGGCGGCCAGACCCTGGCGCAGCTCGCAGGCTGGCATATTCCCGGCAGTGCGCCGGAAAGCCAGAAGAAGCGCGCCCGCACCCGGTTCTACGACAATCTCGATGCCGGAACGCTGGCCCGCGTTCTCGCGACACTCGATCTTCCCGTGACACGCTTCGTTGTTACATCCAAATCCGGAAATACACCTGAAACCCTGGTGCAGGCGATGGCCGCGATCAGCGCTGTCAGGGATGCGGGGTTGGCTGCCGAACTGCCGAACCTGTTTCTTGGGCTAACCGAGCCTGCCATTGCGGGCCGCAAGAATGGCCTGCGCGCGCTGTTTGAAGCGCACGATATTCCGCTGCTCGATCACCATACCGGCATCGGCGGGCGCTATTCCGTGCTGACCAACGTCGGCCTGTTGCCCGCGCTCGCCCGCGGCCTCGACGTGCGCGCGCTACGCGCCGGAGCTGCCAGCGTCGTGCAAGCGATGCGCGTCGCCCGTGATCCAAGCGATCTTCCCGCTGCTGTAGGCGCAGCCGTCAGCATTGCGCTCGCGAAGGAGCGCAGAGTCAGCATATCCGTGCTGATGCCCTATGCCGACCGGCTGGCCAGTTTTGCGCGCTGGTACGTGCAGCTTTGGGCGGAAAGCCTCGGCAAAGGCGGCTATGGGACCACGCCGATCGCCGGCCTCGGCCCGCTCGACCAGCACAGCCAGTTGCAGCTTTTCATGGACGGCCCGCGCCAGCATTTGATCACCGTCCTGCGGCTGGCGACGCGTGGCACCGGCCCAAGGATCGATCCCGAACTCGCGGTTCAAGCTGGCCTTGGCGAAATAGCTGGCCGCCATGCCGGCGATCTGGTGGCCGCGCAGACGCAGGGTGTACCCGATGCGCTGACGCGGGCTGGACGGCCCGTGCGCCTCATCGATATAGAGGACCTGAACGAGTATACGCTCGGTGCACTGCTGATGAACTCCATGCTGGAGACGATCCTGGCCGGACGTCTCCTGGGTG
>JAEZBU010000354.1 GCA_023426855.1 Pseudomonadota bacterium
GTCGCGAACCTGCTCCCATTCCGACGGATCGTCGACCAGCCCGGCAAGCAGTCGCTCCTTGGCGCCCTCGGTGAACCAGCTATCCGCGCCGTCGGCCGTGAATTCGGCCATGATGCGTTTGGTCAGCTCGGCCGAGCCTGCCCAGTTGGCATTGGGGATGTAGCTCTGGTCGTTCTTATTGAGGAACACCGTGATTGGCACGCCCCAGGCGCGCTGGCGTGAGATGACCCAGTCTGGACGCGCCTCGATCATGCCGCGCAGACGGTTCTGGCCAGAAGCGGGCACGAAACGCGTCTCGTCGATCGCCTTCAGCGCGCGCTCGCGGATCGCCTTGTCTGTTTTCTGACCTGCGACCGCGATCGGCTTGTCGATGGCGATGAACCACTGCGGCGTATTGCGGAAGATCACCGGGGCTTTCGAGCGCCAGGAGTGCGGATAGGTATGCTTGATCCGCCCGCGCGCGACCAGTGCGTTTGAGCGGATCAGTTCCTGGATCACAGCCTCATTGGCGTCGCCGAACTTGCCTTTGTCGTCGATGACGCGCTTCGGGCTTTCGCCGCCAAACAGCGGCACGTGCCGGAAGTAATAGCCATCCTCGTTGACCGTATGAGGCACTTCGGAAATGCCAGCGTCGGCGAACGATTTCCGGTTCTCCTCGAACACCGCATAGTCTTCCGCGCCGTGCCCCGGTGCGGTGTGAACGAAACCGGTGCCGGCGTCGTCGGTGACATGATCGCCATGATACAGCCGGACCTGGAATTCATAGCCCTGGCCGTGCAGTGGATGCTTGCAGACGAGTGCCGCCAGCGTATTCGGCGAGACATCGCCGACGCGCCGCCAGCCGTCGATGCGCGCAGCCGTGCGCACGCCATCGGCCAGCTTGTCGGCTAGGATCAGCCGCTGTCCGGGTTTCACCCAGTTGTCGGATGGCGCGTCCGTGACCTCGTAGACGCCGTAAGCGATGTTCTTGTTGAACGAAATGGCGCGGTTGCCCGGGATGGTCCACGGCGTCGTGGTCCAGATCACGATGCTGGCCATGGAGATATCGTCGATGCCGTTGAGGCCCTGGGCGACATCGCGCTTTGACACCTGCACTTCCGAGACCGGGAACTTGACCCAGATCGTCGGGCTGGTGACCTCGTGATATTCGACCTCGGCTTCGGCCAGCGCCGTGCGCTCGACGACCGACCACATCACGGGCTTGGAGCCGCGATACAGCGCGCCGTTCATCGCGAACTTGATCAGTTCACCGGCGATGCGCGCTTCGGCCGGATAGTTCATCGTGGCGTAGGGGTTGGCCCAGTCGCCCTCGACGCCGAGACGCTTGAATTCCTCGCGCTGGATGTTGATCCACTTGTCGGCAAAGGCGCGGCAGTCGCGGCGCAGCTCAAGGATCGGCGTCTCGTCCTTGCTCTTGCCCTTGGCGCGATATTCTTCCTCGATCTTCCACTCGATCGGCAGGCCGTGGCAATCCCAGCCCGGGACGTAGTTGGCGTCGGCGCCCATCATCTGATGCGAGCGCACCACCACGTCCTTGAGGATCTTGTTCAGACCCGTGCCGATGTGAATGTTGCCGTTGGCATAAGGGGGGCCGTCGTGGAGAATGAACTTCTTGCGGCCCGCAGCGCTCTCGCGCAGGCGCTTGTACATCCCCAGATCGTTCCAGCGGGCGATCAGCCGTGGTTCGAGTTCGGGCAGTCCGGCTTTCATCGGAAAGTCGGTTTTCGGCAGGAAAAGCGTCTGGCTCCAGTCGCGGCCCTGCGACTCCGCCTTGCCTCCGTTATCCTTGGCCATAGGGTGGCTCTTTCACCTTTCGGGTTGAACGCGCCTTCTAGCAACCTCGCCGCGCGAAGCAAAGAGGAACCTGGACGGCCATATCGCGTGTATTCTCAATGCTGGCCGAGCCGGAACCCTGCCAGCGGGTTGTGCGCCTCGACGGCGTCGATGATCTCTGCGGCCCGCGCGCAATCCTCGGCCATCTGTGCTTTCAGTGCTTCGATGTCGCTGAAGCGCAGGTCGCCACGTATGAAATCCAGGAATTCGACCACGATTTCACGGCCATACAAGTCGCCGTCGAAGTCGATCAGGAATACCTCCAACACGGGCGCGCCGTCGTCGAAGGTGGGGCGGGTGCCAAGATAGGCGGCGCCGCGATGCGTGACGCCATCCACCAGCACCCGGGCGGCGTAGATGCCGTGGCCGAGTGCGGTTCCGGGCGACAAGGTGATATTGGCTGTGGGAAAGCCGAGCCCGGTGCCGATCTTGGCGCCGCCGGTAACCACGCCGGCAACGCGCCACCAGTGGCCGAGCGCCATCGCGGCGGCCCGCACATCGCCTGCCGCCAGCTTGGCGCGCACCGAACTGGAGGAAAACACCTCGCCCGCCTCGGCGACCGGCGCTACGACCCGAACGTCGAAGCCAAACTCGCGACCGCCCGCGCGCATGGTCTCCGGTGTGCCACCGCGGTTCTTGCCGAAGAAGAAGTCATAGCCGATGACGACATGCGCCACCTTCAGCCCGTCGACCAGGACGCGCGAGATGAAAGTCTCTGCCGTCAGGTTCGCCAACTCCGCGTCGAACTTGAGAACCACAGCGAAATCAAGGCCCAAGCGTTCCAGTAGGGCGAGCTTCTCGGACAGCGTCGTCAACCGGAAGTGCGGCTCGGACGGGCGAAAGAACTCGCGTGGATGGGGCTCGAACACCATGACGCCCGCCGGGCGATCGGCTGCACGTGCATCAGCAACCGCATCCAGCAGCAGCGCCTGATGTCCACGATGCACGCCATCGAAATTCCCGATGGCCAGGGACGAACCGTGGATTTCGGGGGGAACCTGCTGATAACCGTGGACGATGCGCATGCTGGGCGCGACAACCCTGATGGTCTGGAAACCTGTTTCGGAGTGGATGGATAGTCTTCTCAGGCGCGAATGAGAAGACGTCAGGTGCGTTCGGCCGCAAGAGAACTGCCAGTCAACCTGTTCGGCCGTCAGGCCGGGCGGGCAGCGATCATCAGCATGGCCTCGCCTTCGAGCACGACTTTGCCGTCGTCGGTTGAGCAGATGCACTCGAAACGGCCGCGCCGCTTGGGCGGAAACAGCTCGACCACGCGCACCTTGGCGGTGACCGTCTGGCCAATCTTCACAGGGGCCCGGAAGTTCAGCGTCTGCGAGATGTAAATCACGCCAGGGCCTGGCATTTTCGTCCCGAAGACGGCCGAAATGTAGCTCGCGGTCAGCATGCCATGCGCGATCCGCTCCTTGAACATGGTCTTGGCGGCATACTCGGCATCGAGATGGACAGGGTTCTTGTCGCCCGTGGCCTCCGCGAACATCATGATGTCCTGCTCGGTCACGGTCTTTTGAAAGCTGGCTTCCATACCTACTTCAAGGTCTTCAAAGTAATAGCCAGCGCGTGTCATCACGGTCATGTTTTATTGCTCTCCTGTTCCGCATGACGCAGGCGTCGTCCCTAGACGGCCGGGAACACTAATCAGCTCGTGTTTGCACCGCAACACAAATAATCATGCTTCGTTGCGCTGCCAAATTGGGCAGCAAGGCCTTGGATGTACTGGATCCGAGCATCCATCGGTTGCAGTTGGCCAGCGGGATCGATATAACCGCGCAATTCCCAATCTTTCCGTGGATTGTTAGGCTGGCGCGGTGCTCCCGCGGGGCCAGGAGGAAGTCTTTATGAGCGATCGCAGACCATTGATGCCGAAGTCGACAGCCGTTTGGCTGGTCGAGAATACGTCGCTCTCGTTCGATCAGATTGCCGAATTTTGCGGCATGCACTTGCTTGAGGTTAAGGGCATCGCCGACGGCGACGTGGCGGCCGGCATCAAGGGCATGGACCCGATTGCGACCGGTCAGCTGACGCGCGAGGAAATCAAACGGGCGGAAGAGGATGATACCCACCGCTTGCGGCTGGCCGAGCCGAAACTGGAAATTCCGCAGGTCAAAACCAAGCGCGGGCCGCGCTATACGCCGGTGTCACGCCGTCACGACCGTCCCAACGCTGTGCTGTGGCTGCTGCGCAATCATCCTGAGCTGAAGGATAGCCAGCTTATGCGCCTTGTCGGCACCACCAAGCCGACCATCGAGCAGATTCGCGAACGCACGCACTGGAACTCGGCGAACCTCGTTCCGCAGGATCCCGTCACGCTCGGCCTTTGCTCGCAGACCGATCTCGACGCGGAAGTGTCCAAGGCGGCGAAGCGGGTCGAGAAAGAGCGCAAGTTCGATCCCGCAGATGCGGGCGGCACGTTGCTGCCGGTGTCGGAGACGCTACGCCAGGGCGGGCTGCATGCTGCCGAAATCCTTGCTCCGAGGGAGGCTGAGGAACACGAGGCCACGCCGGAGGAAGAGGACGCCCGCGTTCTCGCCAAGCTGCGCGGCATGACCGCTCCGGCGCAGACCGAAGAAGAAAACGATGATGATGCCGAGAGCGAAGCCGAGGCCCCGGCCGACGCGCCGCAGGATGCGGACGAGAAATAGGCGCTGACCTACAAGACCCGAGGCGAGAGGGGCTTGTTTGGGCCCTCTCGCTTGCGGCAACCGCCAAAGCATTCGGACTAAGCGGCCCGACGTTTCATACTAATCCTTGACCGGTACGAAGTAGTTCAAGCCCATGCGGCCGCCGTCGGCATAGACGGTGGTGCCAGTCACGTAGCTTGCCTGTTCGCTGGCAAGCCAAGCCACCACCGCGGCCATTTCTTCCGGTTTCCCGAAGCGCCCGATCGGCGTGCGCGACAGTGCCTTCGTGCGGAACGCCTTGTCCTTCACGACCTCAGCCAGCATCGGCGTCTCGATTGATCCCGGACCCACGGCGTTGACGCGAATGCCATGCGGCGCCAGCGCGATGGCCATGGATTTGGTGAGCTGCGTAACGCCGCCCTTGGAGGTCGAGTAGGCGACATGGTCTGGCAGGCCGAACCAGGCGTTGATCGAGCTCAAGTTGACAATGGCGCCGGCCGGACCGCCAGCCTCGATCTGCTTGACCATCTGACGTGCGACGGCCTGCGCGCATAGGAAACAGCCCTTCAGGTTGATGCGCAGGATGCGATCGAACTCGCCCTCGTCGAGGTCGAGGAAGGGTTTGTCATCGACGACGCCGGCGTTGTTGACCAGGACGTCTACGGCCTGAAAATGCTCGAGCGTCTGCGCGACCAGATTGTGCACATCAAGCTTTTGCGACACGTCACAGCGATGATAGATCGCCTCGCCGCCTGCCGCCTTGATGCCTGCCACCACCTTGGCGCCCATCTCGTCGTTGACGTCGGAGACGACGACCTTGGCCCCGTCGCGCGCCAGTCGTTCGGCGCAGGCCTGACCGATGCCCTGGCTGGCGCCAGTGACGATCGCGATTTTTCCATCAAGAAGCATTGAGCACACCATATTGGATCTGAGTTTTATGGCGCGCCGGAACTCCAGACGCGCGTCGCATGCGGCGCACCTTAAGGACGCCGGAGCCGCTCGACCAGTTCCGGGGTAGGGTAAGCGTCCGCCGGCATGTCGAATTTGACCTGGGCCGCCTTGACCGCCGAGCGCGTCCCATTGCCGAGGCGACCGTCAATGGCCATCGTGTAAAGCCCTGCTTTTGCGAGCAGTTCTTGCAGTTCGCGTGTCTGTTCAATGCCGAAGGGCGCCACCGGGGCATTCCCGTTACGCAGGGCAGGGGCGCCTTCGATGCGGGTCGCGAGATAGGCGGCGGTGGTCGTGTAGTTTGGCGCCTGGTTCCACTTCAGGAATACCCGGAAATTCGGATAGGCCAGGAAGGCTGGACCATTTCGGCCCATCGGCAGGTGCAGCGAGGCGGGTAGGTCATCAGCAGTGAGCGGACGGCCATCGGCGAAAGTGACACCCCAGTTGGCCCAGGCCGATCGCGGATGTTGAATGCTGAGATCGGCCTGATCCCAGGGCATTTGCGCCGGCACGCGGACTTCCTGCAGCCAGGGCTGGCCGCGTTGCCAGCCGAGGCGCTGCAGGAACGCAGCGCTCGAACCAATGACGTCGGCGGGGCTGCGCATCAGGTCGCGGCGTCCGTCGCCGTCATAGTCGACGGCGTAGTTGAGATAGTGCCCCGGCAGGAACTGCGTCTGGCCGAGTTCGCCGGCCCAGGAGCCGATCATCTCCGCCGGCTTGAGATCGCCACGCTCAATGATGCGTAGAGCCGCCATCAACTCGGCGCGAAACATGTCACCGCGGCGGCAGTCGTAGGCCAGCGTCGCCAATGAACGCAGCACCGGCAACTTGCCCATGCCGGCTCCGAAATCACTCTCCAGCGCCCAGAATGCCGCGATCGGGCCAGCCGGAACGCCGTAGTCGTTCTCGGCGCGATCGAAGATCGCCTTGTGCCGGTCGATAGCGCGCATCCCGTTCTGGACGCGATTGCGGGTTGCCAGTTTGGCGACAACATCCAGGAAGGTTTGCGAAAAGAAGCCTTGCTTGCGATCGCGAGCCAGAATGCCTGGGTCTGGCGTCATGCCGTCGAGGGCGGCGGAGATCGTCTGCGGGGAAAGCCCCTCGCGGGCAGCCTCGTTGCGGAAGTCGGCCAGCCAGCTCTCGAAACTGCCGGTGGTCTGGCAGGTGACCGGCACCGCGGCTGCGGGTGTCGTGGCGGCGAGGCTCGAACAGCACACGGCGGCAGCCAAACCAATCAGAACGCGTGCCATGACATGGCCTTTCGACGCATGAGCGTGTGATTGCATTGGGGATACCTCCCCCTATGTGGCCAATAATGACGCTACGTCAAGAATGTATCCCGCCTTGCTC
>JAEZBU010000362.1 GCA_023426855.1 Pseudomonadota bacterium
AGAATTACAATAATAAACCAGAACGACGACATTTCGACGGTCTCTCTCGCGAAGTGCGAAATGGGCGACTGGCCGGAACCCCTTGGGGCTCCGGCCAGCAAGCAACCTTAGTTCGCCTTCGACTTGCGAGCCTTGAGGTCAGCCAGGACCTTGGCGCGCGCGGCCGAGTCCATCGGGATCAGACCAGCTTCGACCAGCGGGCCTTCACCACCGGCAATCGCGTCCGACAGGAAGTACGTGGCGAACTCTTCCAGGCCCGGAACGACACCGATGTGCTCGCCCTTGACGTAGAAGTACAGAGGGCGCGACACCGGATACTTGCCTTCAGCGATGGTCTGCAGCGACGGCACGATGCCATTGACGGTGGCGACGCGCAGCTTGTCGCGGTTCTGCTCGTAGAAGCTCAGACCGAAGACGCCAACCGCATCGGCCTGAGCCGTCAGGCGTGCCAGCGTTTCGGTATAGTCACCCGCGATCTCGACGACGCGGCCATCTTTGCGCAGGCCAAGGCAAACAGCCTTCTGCTCGTCACCCTTGAGAGCGGCGATTGCAGCGAAGGACTTGCAGCCCGGGGTCACGACCTTCTCTTCGAACACTTCACGCGTGCCGTGGTTCGAAGCCGGGATGACCAGAGAAATTTCCTGATCTGGCAGACTCTTGTCGATCTCCGACCACTTCGTGAAGGTGTTGTCGACCAGCTTGCCGTCCTTCTCGACCTTGGCAGCCAGAGCGGCGAAGACGTGCTTCGGCTCCAGCTTGAATTCGGCGCGGTCAGCGCGCGAGGCGAAGACGATGCCGTCGAAGCCGAACGACACTTCGAGGATCTGCTTCACGCCGGCCTTGGTGCAGCTCTCGATTTCCTTTGCGGTGATCGGGCGCGAGGCATTGGCGATGTCGATGGTGCTGGCGCCAACGCCGCCGCAGAACTGACGGAAGCCGCCCCCCGTGCCGCCGGAACCGACAACCGGCGTCTTGAAGTTCGGGAACGCCTGGCCGAACTCTTCAGCCACGATGCTGGAGAACGGCAGAACGGTGGACGAGCCAGCGATCTGGATGGTGTCGCGGCTCTGGGCCTGTGCGCCAGCCGCAGCAAAGGCGACGACGCCAGCTACGGCCGCAGCCGTGGAAATGGTTTTAAGCATGGTGCTCACACTGAGTCTCCCTGGTTGTGCGGGGAACCGACCCCTGCACCCTCGACGGCGCCGCCTGCGCCGACGGCCTTTTACTAGGGCAAGCACGCTATGATTTTATGACATATTAATCAGTTGATATTAAATCATAAAATAAAATGGACCCATTATTCATTGCGCAGAGTGTCATTGGAAATTTCATCCAGCAGGACCGTGAAGGTCGAACCGTCTCCAAGCTGTGATGCAATCCGCAGTTCGCCGCGATGCCGGGTGATGACGTTTTTGACAATAGCTAAACCCAGCCCGGTGCCGCCTTTTTCCCGGCTGGCCATCGCACTGACGCGGTAGAAACGCTCGGTCAGACGCGGCAAATGCTCCGGCGGGATGCCTTGCCCGTCGTCAGTCACGGTGATGGCGAAACGACCTAGTCCGCCCCGCAGTGGCGCCTCCCGCGTAATGCTGACAGCCGCACGACCGCCGTCCTTGCCGTACTTGATGGCGTTCTCGACGAGGTTCTGCACCACCTGAACCAATTCCTCGCGGTCCCCCCGCACGCGTGCCGGTGTGCCGTAGCGCCGATAATCAAGCACGGTACCGGCCGAGCGGGCGACAGGCTCCATCGCCTGCACCACGAAGTTCACCACTTCGTTGATATCGACGATACCTCGCGGCTGCACGTGGACATGCATCTCGATGCGGCTCAACGACAGCAGATCGTCGATAAGCTGCGTCATACGCGCGGCCTGGGTCGCCATGATGCCAAGAAAGCGTTCGCGCGCAGCCGCATCATTGCGCGCCGGGCCCTGCAACGTCTCTACGAAGCCACGCAGCGACGCCAGCGGCGTGCGCAATTCATGACTGGCGTGGGCGATGAAATCCGCTCGCATCCGCGCCAGTTTCTCCTGGTCCGTGATATCTCGAAAACTCACCAGCAGAGCGGGCGCGCCCATCTCGCCCTCTGCGATATCAAGCGTCGTGATGATCGCGGAAACGCGCCGCTGTACCGGCACCCGGTCTTGCAGCTCGACCACCGTGATCTCGCCCTCGCGCGGCTGCTCGATGGCCTGCAACAGTTCAGGACTGCGGCTGATGTTGATCATCGGCTGGCCGACGCGCACGCGCGGAAATAGCTCTTCGGCCTGGAGATTGTGATGGATCACGATCCCATCGGCATCGAGCGCCAGCGCCGCATCGGGCATGGCATCGATCACAGCGCGCCAGCTCGTGTCCGGCTGACGGGGTAGGGGAGCGGAAACCGGTTCGGACAGCGTATCCAATTCGTCGACCTCCACGTCCCGCGCAGGCATCTGCACACGGGGCGCCGTACTGGCATCGTGTTGTGTCGGCGACGCAGGCCGGAGCCGGGCAATCAGCCGCCGTACCTGCCTGGCGAGCTTGGAACGCACGCCGTCAGGTTCAGCCACTTCCGGCTCTTTGCCTCCCGTTTGCCAACCGATGCTCATTTCCTGTGGTCGTGCTGCTGTCGTGGTCGGTTTGATTGGTTCCGTTCGAGACGTAGGCTGATCCTGGAACCACGGCAAGCCTGTGTCCCACCACGCGCACACGATCCCGACCCGCAATGAAGCCGGGACTCACAACCAAAGCACACGGATATGACAGCGATGCATCAGCCCCGGCATGGCCAAGGACACGACCCGCGTTGCGTCTAGCGGACGATGAAAAGGGGGCATTCGAGCCCGGCCGCCAGCGGTTTCAAATCCTCGTCCTCAGGTACGACGAGACCGCCGAGCTGGCATATGATGAAGCCGGCGCGCAGCTTACGCAATGTTTCGGCAACCGCCGCGGAGGCGCCCGGCGCAAATCCGACAGCGACGAGTTGGACGTCAGGACGATCGCCGAGCAGCAAACGCGCTTCACCCTCGATCCAGTGCAGACTGTCGGGATCATCCGTCACCAGCAGCACCAGTAGCGACGCACCTGACACGGCGGCAAGCCTTTCGGCAGCCGGCAACATGCTCGGCAGCGCTTCCAGGTTCTCGACCGCGACGATGACGGGACCTGTCGTGCGTCTGGCGCGTGGGCCCACAATGACAACGCCGGTCGCGTCGGCAACCGAAGCGAACAGCGTCCGCAGCGAGCCGCTTCCCGGTGGGCCGAACGGTTCGGCCAGGGCAACCACATTCCAAGGACCGCACTCCGAGCACGTGGCGGCCAGCGCGGCAACCGGCTCATCGCGCACGACACGCTGCCGGACAGGCACGTCGGCGGCCCGCGCCAGCGCCTGAATGCGCCGATGCGCCGAGGCAAACGCCAGCCGGTATTCCTGCTCGATGTCGCTGCAGCAGATGCTGCGCGAGCTGCGCCCATTCAGCGAAATCTCGCGCGCGAACGGAAAGCCCGCGAGGCTTATCAGCTCCAGATCCTCGACGAACAAACTCTCGATGCCCGACTGGAACGCCTGCGCCACCCGCACCGCCGCCTCCAGCGCGACCGCGTTCGGATGGCCAGAACGGAACTGGACAACCACACGCCCGCGAGCTTCGTCGGCTTCGGCGACATGCGCGATCATGACGTCAGCTTCCCGTTGTCGGCGTCGCCCTTCTGACGGCCAAAGGCGCGGGCGCGCTCAGCGAATTGCTTGAGCTTATCCTCAACCGCCCGATTGATCGACCCTACTGGATACTGACGGTCTTCGCCCCGCTCGCCCGCCTTTACGCCGGTCAGGATTTCGATGCCCTCGTCGATGTGGCTGACCGCATGAATAGCGAACTTGCCCTCACGAACCGCCTCGATGACGTCCTCGCGCAACATCAGGTGCTGGACGTTGGCTTGCGGGATCAGCACGCCCTGGTCGCCTGTCAATCCGCGCGCGTTGCAGATGTCGAAGAAGCCTTCGATCTTCTCGTTGACGCCGCCAATGGCCTGCACCTCGCCCCACTGGTTGACCGATCCCGTTACGGCGAAGCCTTGCTTGAGCGGTACTTCCGACAGCGCCGACAGCAACGCATAAAGCTCCGTCGACGATGCGCTGTCGCCGTCGACGCCGCCATAGGATTGCTCGAACACCAGCGTCGCCGCCATTGCCAGCGGCACGTCCTCGGCATAGCGACCGGCCAGGAAGCCCCACAGGATCATCACGCCCTTCGAGTGCAGCGGACCACCGAGATTGACCTCGCGCTCGATGTCGGTGACGCGGCCCTGGCCCATGCGTACCCGCGCCGTGATGCGGCTGGGACGTCCGAACGCGAAAGTACCGATCTGCAGCACCGAAAGCGCGTTGATCTGGCCGACCTTCTCGCCCTTGGTATCGATCAATACGATGTTGCGATCGATCACTTCCTGCGATCTGTCGCGCACGCGATCTGCGCGCTGGATTCCTTCCTCGACGGCGCGCTTCACGTCCTCACGCGTGATGAAATCGCGGCCCGACTCGCTCGCCCAGTAATCCGCCTCGCGCACCAGATCCGACAGCCGGCCGATCTCGATCGACAGCTTTTCACGATCATCTGCCAGCCTCGCACCTTCCTCGATCAGGCGTGCAACGCCGGATGCATCGGCTGGCTTCAGGCCATGCTCATTGACGATCGAACTGATGACACGCGCATACGCGCGATCGTTGTCGGAGGAACGGCTGATGGTGTCGTCGAAGTCGGCCTGCACTTTGAACAGGCCGCGAAAATCCGGATCGTTCGCGGCGAGCAGGTAGTACAACTCGCGGTCACCGAACAGCACGACCTTCACATCGAGCGGAATCGGCTCCGGATCGAGCGTCTGCGTCGAGACGAAACCCATCGTCTCCGCCGGCTGCTCGATGCGGATCTCGCGCGCCTTGATCGTGCGCTTCAGCGCTTCCCAGGCGAACGGCGAC
>JAEZBU010000229.1 GCA_023426855.1 Pseudomonadota bacterium
CGAGCCAGCTTGCGCGCGCGGCGAACGGCTTCCGCCTTCTCGCGGGCTTTCTTCTCAGACGGCTTTTCGTAATAGTTCCGGAGCTTCATCTCGCGGAAAATGCCCTCGCGCTGCATCTTCTTCTTAAGCGCCTTGAGAGCTTGATCGACGTTGTTGTCGCGAACGAGTACCTGCACGCGTTCCTGTCCTAGCTGTTGATATCGTAGGCTATAAACACAATTAACCACCCCTTCATGGCGTCATTGCAAAGGGTGGTCAGCTTGTTCTGTGCGGCTCTCTTACCAAAGCGTCGGCGCAAAGTCCACCGTGCAACGCAATACGTTGGAGCACCCGCATGCGCTGATACCAATCAGGTTTTAGGGCGCAGCCGGTTGACATGGCCCATCTTGCGGCCGTTGCGGGCCTCGCGCTTGCCATAGAGGTGCAGCACGGCGCTGCGGTCCGCGGCGATATCGAGCCAGGAATTGGCATCCAGCCCGATGATGTTGGTCATTTCGGCGTCCGAGTGACGCGCTGTGGCCCCGAGCGGCCAGCCGGCCACGGCGCGCATGTGGTTCTCGAACTGGTCGACGGCGCACGCATCCATGGTCCAGTGACCGCTGTTGTGCACGCGAGGAGCGATTTCGTTGACCATCAGGGGCGGATCGGCCTGCGGTCCCATGAAGAACATCTCGACCGCCAGCACACCGACATAGTCCAGCGCCTCGGCAACGCGCCGCGCCAGTGTCCGCGCCAATTCCAGCTCGGTCGCGCCCAACGGCGAAGGAACGACGGAGCGGCGAAGGATGCCACCGGAATGCGTATTGTGCGGCACATCGTACAGTACCGTGACGCCGTCGACCCCGCGCACGACCAGCACAGAAATCTCGCACGCAAAGGCGATCCGCTGCTCGAGGATCGCGGGGGCAGCGGCGATATCCTGCAGCGCGGCAGCCAGATCGCTGTCCGGCTCGACCACGACCTGGCCCTTGCCGTCATAGCCCAACCGGCGCGTTTTCAGGATGCCACCGCCGAACTGCGCAACTGCCGCTGCCAGATCGGTCGCATTATCAACCCGCGCGAACGGTGCGACGGGGACGCCAAGCCCGGAAATGAACTCCTTCTCGACGAGCCGATCCTGAGCAACTTCCAGCGCGCGCGCACCTGGGCGCACAGGCACCGTTTTGGACAGATGGCGGGCCGCATCGACCGGCACGTTCTCGAACTCGTAAGTGACGACATCTACCGTCTTGGCAAATGCTTCCAGCCGGGCAAGGTCGGTGAAATCGCCAACAGTGTGTTGCGCAGACACGTCGAAAGCGGGAGAGCGAGCCTCGTCGGAATAAACGTGCGTGCGCAAACCGATCTTCGCGGCTGCCATCGCGAGCATGCGGCCGAGCTGACCGCCGCCAAGAATCCCTATGGTGCTGCCGGGCGGCAGCGGTGCAGGCCGAACAGGACTTTCAGGCATCTTGAGGGGCCTCGGCCACGGCCGCAGTCAACTGGGTGCGATATTTCTCAAGCCGATCGGACAGCGCCGGGTCTGACACCGCCAGGATTTGAGCCGCGAGCAGGCCCGCATTTTCAGCGCCCGCCTCGCCGATTGCCAGCGTACCGACCGGAATGCCAGCGGGCATCTGCACGATCGACAGCAAGCTATCCTGGCCCTTCATGACGCGGCTTTCCACCGGAACGCCGAGCACGGGCAGCACGGTGAGCGACGCCACCATGCCGGGCAAATGAGCAGCCCCGCCAGCCCCCGCGATGATGACTTTGAGTCCGCGCTGCTTGGCCGACTTGGCATAGGCAAACATCCGCTCCGGCGTGCGATGCGCCGAAACGATGCGGGTTTCGAAGGGCACCTGCAGCTTCTGCAGAATATCCGCGGCACGGCGCATCGTCGGCCAATCCGACTGGCTGCCCATGACAATGCCGATGTGAGGTGACGTGGCGCTCATGATCCGGGTTTCGGCGCATGCCGGCCGAAATGCCGACAATCAGGAGCGCGCAGTTAGCCAGCCTTGGGGGCCCTTGGCAAGATCGGAGCGCGTGCAGGCGGCCGTGACGCGGCAGTTGCTTTGGATAAACTCAGGCAATGATGTCCGGCAGAAGCTGATCTTCCAGCGACGTGATCCGATCCTTGAGCACCAGTTTTTTCCGCTTCAGTCGCGAAATCTGGAGCTGATCAGCAAGCGCCTTCTCCTCAAGCCCGGCGATCTCGGCATCGAGGTCGCGATGCTCGGCACGGAGCTTCACCAGCAGCTCACGAATGTCTCGTTCGTCTTGACGCTGCATGCGTGTGCAATCGGCTGAGAACCATGACCCTCGAAAAGTGCCCGCGCGATATCACTGATTAGATCCATGCGCAAGGCACCCACGCTCACGACGACCAGGAAAGTGTTGAAAGTTCTGCATTTTACCGCAGCTCAAACTGTACCTGGAGCGGAAGTGTTTTGTTCAGCTCATGCCGTCTCGGATTGGACAGAGCATCTCTCTTCTGGCACACTTCCCTCGTCTTCAACTCAACCGGAGGGCAAGATGGCGGCATACCCACATCTCGCTGCACTTGCGGAGAAGCACAAGTTACTTGAGCAGAAGATCGAAGAAGAACTGGCAAGGCCCGCAGTCGACACGACCAGGATCAGCAGCCTGAAAATGGAAAAACTCAGGCTGAAAGACCAGATCGCTCAACTGAGCATAAGCAAAACCCGACATTAGGTTCGATATCTGCGCGGCGGGGTTCCCCAGCGGTTGAAAGACCCAGTGATGCGTAGATCGGTCGATCGACCGCAAGCCCCGTCAGGCCGCCGTTAAACCCGTTTCTTTTCACCGCCGGATGCCGGAGAGGGCTTTCTCCGGTGCGTCGCGAGCGTTCCCAGAACGATCAGACCCGCGCCGATGAACGTCGCCGTGGCGGGTATTTCCGTAAAGAAGACGTAGCCGAAGATCACCCCCCACACGAGAGTGGTGTAGTGAACGGGAGCCAAGCGCGCGGCCTCAGCGCGGGCGAACGCCGCCGCCAGCAAGAAGTGGCCTGATACGCCCAGCGCGCCAATCACCACGAATGTACCAGCGTCCTGCCAGGATGGCGCAACCCAAACCAATGCCGCTGGGATCGCCAATATGAGCGTCGGCCCCAGGTTCTGAAACCACACGATGATCGAGATTGAATCCCGCGTCGCTCTGGCTCTCAGCAGCACCAGGGTCAAGGCGTAGGTCACCGCTGACAGCAGGCACGCAGCGGTGCCGTATATGGCACCCGTCGTATAGGTGCCGCTGCCGGCCCGCGCGCCCGCGATCAGCAACATGCCCGCAAACCCCGCCGCCAGCGCTATCGCAATGCGCAGATCGATCCGTTCCTTCAGAAACATCGCCCCGAATAGTGCGACGAACATCGGCGACAGGAACGCCAGAGCAATCGTGTCCGCCAGAGGCAACTGGCTCAACGCATAGAAGAACGACGTCGCCGTAATGACGATCAGCACCGATCGCGTTGAATTGTAGATAACCGTCTCGCGGCTGGGCCAGCCCGGACGCAAATAGGCAAGCAGCAGGGACGCCCAGATCATTCCGGCCGCGAACCGCATGAATGCGATCTGGAACGTCGCATAGCGTGGCGTCAGAGACTTGATGATGGCGTCCATCAGCGACAGCAGACCGTCGGCGGCAATGGCCATCAGGATGGCTTGAGACATGCGTCCCTCTTAGGGTGACATGCGAGTAGGGATTTGAGATCAGTCGGAAACGGCAGTCCGGTCGGCGTCAGCGCGCTGGTTACGTTCCAACGACCAGCGGCGACGCCAGACGTCGCAAGGCGGCAATGACGCTCAGGCTCGTGATCATGCCGGTGCGCGGATTGTCAGGTTCAGGCAAATTCTCGATCGTCATGGTCAGGTTCGACGTGTCCGACTTGACGTGGATCGTATGCGTGTTGCGAGTGACAGCGGGGTCGGCCCAAAGCTCGACGATGGTGCGGTCCGGACCGATCCCGGCGAGCGACAAGGCAACCGACACGTTCAGATTGGCCGGAAAGCCCTTGGCCGCCTCGCGCGCGCTGCCGGAAAAGACCAGCAACGGCTCCGTCAGACCCTCCAGGGATAGGCCTTTCTCGACCAGCAACGGCGCGCCGACCAGACCTTTCGGAGGTTTGCGTGTGACCAGGCGAACCGACTCCACGTTGCCCTCGGCTACGGCGCGAACCGCATCAAGGCCGAGGATGGCGCCGCTCGGCACGACAATCTGGGCGCCGGTTTCCCGCGCAATGTCGACGAGGTTCATGTGGTCCAGCAGGGCGCCGACGGATAGCGGCATGAAAATCCGTCCTTTGCGCAGAACAGGTTCGGCCGTCTCCAGGAAATGTGCCGCGGGCACACATTCGACAACGACGTCGGCCTCATCGGCGAGCTGCGCAACCGGAACGATCTTCGGCGCAGCGCGGAATGCTGCGATATTACGCTCCGCCTTCGCCGTATCACGCGCCGAAACTGCGGTGAGCCGGACCCCGGGCACTGCATCGGCATCGATCTTGCGGGCGACGTTCAGCCCGATGGCGCCCAACCCAGCGATCGCGAGCCGTATCGGCTTCATTTTTGGCAACTCCCGTTGGAACGCCGCATCGCGACGCACGGGCTAGTTAGCACTGCCCAACGTCAACTCAAAGCTGCATCGCGCAAACGTCGCGCGGCGATCTAAGCGCGGAGTTGCTTTGCGACATCGCGCAGCTTGAATTTCTGGATCTTGCCGGTGGAGGTCTTCGGGATCTCGCCGAACACGACGTGGCGCGGACATTTGTAGCGGGCCAGATGATCGCGGCACCACGCGATGATCTCTTCGGCCGTGGCACTGGCTCCCGGTTTCAGTTCGACGAAAGCGCACGGGGTCTCGCCCCATGTTTCGTCCGGCATGGCCACCACGGCGGCGTACGCGACAGCGGCGTGTTTGTAGAGCGCGTCCTCGACCTCGATCGACGAGATGTTCTCGCCGCCTGAAATGATGATGTCCTTGGAGCGATCCTTGAGCTGGATGTAACCGTCCGGATGCCGCACACCCAGATCGCCGGAGTGGAACCATCCGCCCGCGAACGCTTCGGCAGTTGCGGCAGGGTTTTTCAGATATCCTTTCATGACGATATTGCCGCGAAACATCACCTCGCCGAGCGTCTCGCCATCGGCCGGGACTTCCTGCATCGTCTCAGGATTGATCACCTTGAGATCTTCAAGCGCCGGATACCGCACACCTTGTCGCGATTTCAGTATCGCGCGCTCATCGGCTGGCAGCGCGTCCCAGGCATCATGCCAGTCGTTGACAACGGCAGGACCGTAGGTCTCGGTCAGACCGTAGACGTGCGTGACGTTGAACCCGGCATCGGCCATCGCAGCCAGAACCGAAGCTGGCGGCGGTGCAGCGGCGGTGACAAACTGCACGGTGTGCGGCAGGTCGCGCCGGTCGTCAGGCTTGGCATTCAGCAACGTCGACATCACGATCGGGGCGCCGCACAAGTGCGTCACCTGATGATCGGCGATGGCATCGAAAATCGCCTTGGCCCGCACCCAGCGCAGACAGACGTGCGTTCCCGCAACAGCCGATAGCGTCCAGGGGAAGCACCAGCCGTTGCAGTGAAACATCGGCAGCGTCCACAGATAGACGGGATGCCGCCCCAGCCCCGCCGCGACGACGTTGGCAAAGCACATGAGATGCGCGCCGCGGTGATGATAGACGACGCCTTTCGGATTGCCCGTCGTGCCCGACGTGTAGTTCAGCGCGATCGCGTCCCACTCATCATCGGGCATGCGCCAGGCGAACGCTGGATCGCCACCGCCAATGAATTGCTCGTATTCCAGATCCGACAGCCGCTCGCCGGTCTGCGGAAATTCCGCATCGTCGTAATCGATGACCAGCGGCTTCACCGTGGCAATTTCAAGCGCTGCCTTGATGGTGGGCGCGAACTCGCGATCCGTGATCAGCACCTTGGTTTCAGCATGATCGAGCTGGAATGCGATGATCGCGGGGTCGAGGCGCGTGTTCATCGCGTGCAGAACGGCGCCGGTCATCGGCACACCGTAATGCGCTTCGATCATCGGCGGCGTATTGGCCAGCATGACCGATACGGTGTCGCCCTTGCCGATCCCGCGCTGCGATAGCGCGGATGCCAGCCGCCGCGCGCGCTCGTAAAGCCCACCGTACGTGGTGCGCTGGCGCCCATGGATCACCGCGACATGGTCGGGGTGAATCATGGCGACCCGTTCAAGCAATGTCAGGGGCGTCAGCGGCTGATGATTGGCCGGCGTCTTGTCGAGATCGCGATCATACTGCGTGGTCATGGCGTCCGGCGTGAGCTGGTTGTCCCGCCGCGACGCTAGCTCAAGCCCGACCCGGGCGGCAATCGGACGATCGTTCGACCGATATCACGATTAGGAATATCGGCCCTTGCCCGTCGTCAAATCAGCGCGCGAATACCGTCCCAAACGAGCTTGATCGAGATGATGAACAGGCAGATGTAGGCGATCTTGTAGAACGGCTCCTGCGACACCCGCCGCGTCAGCCAGACCCCAACGCCAATGGCGATCGGCGCCAGCGGCAACAGAACCGCGACGGTCTTGAGGTTGGCCGAGTTGAACTGACCGAGGAAGAAGTAAGGCGGCACCTTGATCAGGTTAACCACGGTGAACAGCATCACGCCGGTGCCCGCGTAGATCGCGTTCGGCAACCGCTGCGGCAGCATGTAGACCGAGAACGGAGGTCCGCCGGTGTGGCTGACGAAACTTGTGAACCCGGCCAGCGCACCCCAGAAACTGCCCTTCTTCACCGACGGCCCCGGATCGGCGCCCTTCGGCTTCAGGCGCAGCCATTGGTTGACCGTGAACACCAAGCCGATCACACCGACCAGAAGCCGGACATGGGCTTCCGTCACGTAGGCCGCCGTAGCCCAGCCAATGGCGATGCCCGCCGTCGCTGCCGGAATCAGGATCTTCAGGTTCGGCCCGCTCCAATCCTTGCGGTAGGCCCAGACACCGATCCAATCCATCGCAATGAGGATCGGCAGCATGATGCCAGCCGCCTGCACCGGCGAGATGACCAGCGACATCATCGGAACGGCAAGGCCGCCAACGCCGCCCAGAAAGCCGCCTTTGGACAAGCCGGTTAGGATGATCGCCGGAATGGCAACCATATAGAACAGCGGTTCTGTGATCATGTATGGCGGGCGCGGGATGAGGTTGGACCATGGCGCGCGAGACGCACCAGAACCGCTTCTTACATCGGACGGCGTTCAGGCACCAGAGAAAGCCCGATCCTAGACACCCCTATCGTTGCGGCAGTGCAGCATAATTCCATCGAAGGTCACGAGCGCCGACACTGGGCTACCTGAGCGCGGCGCTCAATTGGTACGCAAAATCATGCGACGAAGATTTCAACTCACCCATCGTTGGCGGAATGCAACACGTTGGAGCGGAATAGAGAAAGCGCAAACGCTTCCTCAATGACGTCGAGATCAGGGATCTCTGGCGAGGACTGGAGAAGGCGAATGTTCCAGAGCCCTACCGACGCTGTATTCGCGCCCTCCTGTTCAGCGGCCAGCGCCGGGACGAGATTGCCAAGGCTTCCTGAGAGGAGATTTCTGGCGGCGCCCTGATCATCCCGGCAGCGAGATATAAAACGAAAATTGACCACACCGTGCCGCTGACGCGTGAGATCCGCGAGAACTTCGGCATGAGCGCAAACGACAAATACTGCTTTAGCGTGCAGCCGGGAGGCGTATCGCCGATCAAGGGCTTCGCCAAATGGAAGAAGGCTCTCGATCAGGCGATCAATGACATTCGCAAAGCCGAGGGCCGGGATAAAATGCCGAACTGGCGGCTGCACGACCTGCGACGAACGCACCGCACACTGATATCGCGGGCTCGCATTGCCAACGACGTTGGCGAGCGCGTTCATGGCCACAAGATCGGCGGCACGCGCGCGCACTACGACCTGTGGGAATACGAGCAGGAGAAGCGTGAGGCGCTAGAAAAGGTTGCCGAGCTGATCAACACGATACTGAAAGGACCCGGCGACGGACTTGCGGAACCGGCAGTCACTCCATATATCGCGGGCTCACCAGACGACAGCAAAAAAACCGCGAAACGACGGCAGAAACGAGATCAGCACCTGACCAAGGCCTTGCGGGAGGCGTTGGGGCGAGATCTTTGGAATGCCAAAAAACTCAACTCCGGCACCAGACGGAAACGACCTCCTGACCGACCAGCAGATGTCATCCCTCTTCGGCGTCCACTCGAAGTTCTGGGCGAAGGCCAGGATGAGGGGTGATGGGCCGATCTTCATCAAGGTTGGCGCCAGCGTTGTTCGCTACCGCCGGGCCGATGTCGATGATTGGATCGAGAGGCGCAAGAGGTCATCAACAGTCGATCCTGGCCCCGATCCTGTGGTGTAGGTGAAATCTGCAGAGGCTGCCAACAGCGGCCTCTGCCGGACTGACGCCGCTGATTGATAGGCTTCTGGGGAGCGCATCGGCTGTGTGTGGTCGTATTGTTCAAGCAGGGGCACCGGAGCTACCGGGCCTGAGTATCGTCACTGGAATAGGCGACGGACGGGAACGCCAGCCCAGGCACAACGGCGCGCCCTCACAGCTGCTGCGGGTCATCCGACGCCATCCCGACACCGGCGAAGACCGCCTCGATCTGCTGCAGTGGAGGCTGATCCCGCACCGGACGAAGCAGATCAAGGCAAAGCCTATCAACGCAAC
>JAEZBU010000387.1 GCA_023426855.1 Pseudomonadota bacterium
TGTTTTCGCGGCAATCGGCTCGTGGATCGGCGCCTTCATAACCATGACGTACCTTCACGGACCACCGGGCGCGCCGCCTGCACCACATTCTCCGCCTCCGGCTGGCGGCCCGTCGTCGTAACGCCGCGTGGTGCGTATTTGAACGACGTTATCGGACGCCAAATCCTGCACCATCGCCTAACCCACTGAGGCCGGCGCGCAACAGATCACTGTTCAGATTATCTGTATGGCGATTATATGGATTGCCGCATTCATTAAGAACTGGTTACCGTGAGCCAGTATGGTTTTGCGTGGTGTGTTCGGTTTCGTTGCGTTCGTTGCTTTCGTAGTCGTGTGGAGGGCGTTATGCGGAGTTGCGTCGCCGCCGGGGCATTTTTGCTCGCCGGCGTAAGTGGAGCTGTGGCTGGTGGCGGTGATCGCTATGCCATGCCGGCTCAATGGACAGGCTTTTATGTTGGTGCCCATGCGGGGTACGCGTGGGGCGATTGGGACGTTGATCTAGTTCACCCATTTCCCGCCGTTCCAGGCGGCGTCCTCAGTGATGGGGGAAGCATCGGTAGCAATGGTTGGCTCGGAGGCTTTCAAATCGGTGCCAACTATCAGACAGGTTCGCTGGTTCTCGGTGTAGAGACCGACATCTCATGGACCGGATTAGACGACGACAAGTCATTCAGAATGGATATCGATACCGATTGGGCGACCTCGCTCGATCTTCAATTGTTCGGAACTGCGCGCGCACGCGTAGGACTAGTTAAGGACAACTGGCTCTTCTACGTGACGGGTGGTTTGGCGTGGGGTCGCGGAGAAATGAACATCGACACCATTAGCATAACCGGGCCGGTGACGATGTCTCAGCTGACAGCCAAAGCAAACCACATTGGCTGGACTGCGGGCTTAGGCGCAGAGTGGGCGGCAACGGAAAATATCTCCGTCAAAGCCGAATGGCTCTACGTCGATCTCGGCAGCGCGGACTATGATCCAAAAGGGCTCGCGTACGCTGGCACGCCACAACAGTTCAATCACCATGAACTCGCGTCGGCCAGTCTCGATTTCCACACCGCGCGGATCGGCATCAATTACAGGTTCGGCGACTATCGTGCGCCGTTGAAATAACGCCGTTTTTGTTGCCGCAGCCAATCACGCGTTCCCAGGAGGAACTCCTGGGAACGTGATCGCTTTTCTTTTTCTCTGCCGTTTCTCAATAAATTCGGTCCACCGGCAGTCCGAGCACCATCGCGCCGGTGTATTCTGCCTGTGGCCCAGATTGCAGCGGGTGATATCGCGCCGCCTGGATATCGCGGAACCGCCGCTCCAACCCTGCCGTACGATAAAACCCCGCGCCGCCCGCCAGCTCCATCGCGTCGTCGACGGCCGCGATGGCATGGCGCGCCATCAACTGCCGCCCGATCATGACCTCGTTCACAGTTTCCGCCGGGAGCAACGCGACCCGGCGCAAGCGCCGCCCCATCGGAGCCGACGCGCGCAGCGCGGATCTGCGCGAGATCAAATGTGGTGCCCACGATAGGACTCGAACCTACACGCTCAGAGAGCTAGGGATTTTAAGTCCCCTCCGTCTACCAATTTCGGCACGTGGGCGTGGCTGGTGCCTGACCGGCGCCTTTATGAAGCGTGTCGTCCCTTTAAGCAATCAGGTGACGCGCTTAAACCCGTGGCGCACCGCGGCCATCAGCAGCAAGTACAGTGTCGTTGCGTTCAGGACATGCCACAGGAAGTGCGTACCGATCGGCGCACCGGCGATCCGCGTCATCGGACAGATCTCGATGTCCACCGTACGTGCCAGCATTGAAACCAGGAAAACCGCGCTTGCCGCCAGCAGATAGGTCGCCGCCGGATGACGCTTGACCAGCAGCACCGCGCCGATGCCGAACATAGCCAGGAATGCCGGGGCATAGCCAACCGTGCCATTCATGCACGGCCCGCGCGCCGCCTCGGTAACGCTGATCAGCCCGGGCCGGCACTGAATGTCGCCCGCGTACTGCAATGTCAGAACAAACAGCCCGACGCCGATCGCGGTCGCGATCCAGCCGAGCTTTACATAGCTGCGCAGCGCGTAGCCCATGTAGGCGAGCATGAAGATACCGATGGGGACCACGTCCGCCATCGCCGCCCAGCGCGTCGCCACGGTGTGGAACAGGAAGCTGCCGATGCCGATGACGAACACCAGCACGATCAGCGCCAGCACGCCCGGTGCAGATGCCGCCCGCGGTTCGCGCATGTACGCGATGGCCGCCGCCACCGCCGCGATGAGGAAAGCGGCGTTGGTGACGGCGTTCAGCGGCTCGGCCCAGAATGCTGGATCCTGCGCGCGCTCACAGTAGCGAAAGACCTGCGTGCTCCAGGACAAAGCCGTCCCCCGTCAGCTCACCTGCGGATGCCTTGAGCCACTTGCGCGTCGCAGCTCAGGCTTTCTTGTCGGGAACCGCCATCCGGATGTGCAGCTCGCGCAATTGCTTCATCGACGCATCTGACGGCGCACCCATGAGCAGATCATTGGCTTGCTGGTTCATCGGGAACAAGGCCACGTCGCGGACGGTCTTCACGCCGGCCAACAGCATGACCATGCGCTCGATGCCAGCCGCCATGCCACCGTGTGGCGGCGCGCCGTACTGGAATGCCCGGTACAGAGCGCCGAAACGCGCCTCGACCACCTCTGGCCCCAAACCGACATTGCCGAACGCCTTGATCATGGTGTCCGGGCGATGGTTCCGAATACCACCCGACGCCAGCTCATAGCCGTTGCAGACCAGATCGTATTGATGCGCCTTGATCTTCAGCTTGGCTTCATCCGTGGTCGCCGCATCGAGCGTCGCGCCGCCGCCCTGTGGCATCGAGAACGGGTTATGCGAGAACTCAATCTTCTTGTTCTCTTCGTCCCACTCATAGAACGGGAAGTCGACGATCCAGGCGAACTCGAAGCGGTTTTCGTCGATGAGCTTCAACTCCTGGCCGACACGGTCGCGCGCCAGTCCAGCGAACTTATAGAAGCGCGACGGATCACCGGCCGTGAAGAAGGCGGCGTCGCCTTCCTTCAGACCGAGTTGCACGCGGATAGCTCCAGCGCGTTCCGGGCCGATGTTCTTGGCAATCGGACCGGCACCGCCCTCCTCGCCTTCGCGCCAGAAGATGTAGCCGAGGCCCGGCTGGCCTTCGCCCTGTGCCCACGAGTTCATGCGATCGCAGAAGGCGCGCGATCCGCCGGTCGGCGCCGGGATCGCCCAGACCCGCACCTTGGGGTCCTTCTCGATCATGCCGGCGAACACCTTGAAGCCGGAGCCACGGAAGTGCTCGGTCACGTCCTGCATCTCGATCGGGTTGCGCAGGTCCGGCTTGTCGCTGCCGTACTTGGCGATCGCGTCGTCATACGGGATGCGCGGGAATACCGGCGTCACGTTCTTGCCGTCGGCGAACTCCTCGAACACGCCGCGGATGACAGGTTCCATGGTGCGGAACACGTCCTCCTGCTCGACGAAACTCATCTCGACGTCGAGCTGGTAGAACTCGCCCGGCAGGCGATCAGCGCGCGGGTCTTCGTCGCGGAAGCACGGCGCGATCTGGAAATAGCGATCGAAGCCAGCAATCATCAAGAGTTGCTTGTACTGCTGAGGCGCCTGCGGCAAGGCGTAGAACTTGCCCTCGTGAATGCGGCTCGGCACCAGGAAGTCGCGTGCACCTTCCGGGCTCGATGCGGTCAGAATAGGCGTCGGGAACTCATTGAACCCAACCTCGTGCATGCGGCGGCGAATCGAGCTCGTGATGGCGAGCCGCTTCATGATGATGTCGTGCAGCGTCTCGCGACGCAGGTCGAGGAAGCGGTACTGCAGCCGCAGATCCTCCGGATAGTCCGGCTCGCCGAACACCGGCACCGGCAGTTCCTTGGCTTCCGACAGCACCTCGATCTCGCTGGCGTAGACCTCGATCTCGCCGGTTGGCAGATCGGCATTCACGGTCCCTGCCGGGCGGTCGCGCACCTGCCCATCGACGCGGATAACCCATTCAGAACGCACAGTTTCTGCGATCTTGAAGGCTTTGCTGTCAGGGTCGGCGACGACCTGGGTCAGACCATAATGGTCGCGCAGATCGATGAACAGCACGCCGCCGTGGTCGCGCACGCGATGCACCCAGCCCGACACGCGCGCCGTCTTGCCCACATCGCCTTTGCGCAATGCGCCGCAGGTGTGGCTGCGATAGCGATGATCCGGTCCGCCAAGCAGGGATTGAACCGCGCCGGCATGGGCTGTCTGCGAATGCCCCGTCGTCTTGTCCTGAGACATGAGCGTCCTTAGTTTGTCTGTCGTTTTGCAGTGCCGGAAAAGCGCACGTGACCGGGGGGATGTCAAGCTGGCGGCAGCGTCACGGCCCATACGAGCTTATGGCCAGGGCTGTGGTTAAGCCGAAGCCGCGAAAAGACGCGAAAAGAGAGGCGACAACCGTGTGACGCTGCGTTATACGCCACTTAATGCGCGTGATAACGACCAGTTCCGACCTCGCCGACGCTTGCGCCAGCCTCGCCCGCCACGCCTTCGTGGCGATCGATACCGAGTTCCTGCGCGAACAGACGTTCTGGCCGGTTCTCTGCCTGATCCAGATGGCCGGGCCGGAGGACGAACTGATCGTCGATCCCATGGCGCCGGATATTGACCTGAAGCCGTTCTATGAGCTGATGGCCAACGAGCGTGTGACCAAGGTGTTTCATGCCGGCAGGCAGGATGTCGAGATCGTCTACGCCAAGGCCGGCCTGATCCCACACCCGATCTTCGACACGCAAATCGCCGCCATGGTCTGCGGTTTCGGGGAATCGGTCAGCTACGTCAACTTGGTCAAGAAGGTCACAAATAAGGACCTCGACAAGTCGTCCCGCTTCACCGATTGGAGCCGGCGGCCGCTGACCGAAAAGCAGCTCACCTACGCCCTGGCCGACGTAACTTGGCTGCGCGACATCTACGCCTACCTCAAGGCCGAGCTCGAAAGCACGGGCCGCGCGCACTGGCTCGACGAGGAAATGGCGACGCTGACCGATCCGGCGACCTACGAGACCAAGCCGGAACATGCCTGGGAGCGGCTGAAACTGCGCACGCGCAATCGCAAGGCGCTCGCCGTGCTGATGGAGTTGGCGGCGTGGCGCGAGCGGCTCGCGCAGACGCAAGACGTCCCGCGCGCGCGCATCCTGCGCGACGAGGCGCTATACGACATCGCCAACCAGTCTCCGACCGAGACATCCAAGCTCGGCGAACTGCGGACGCTCAGCGAGGGATTTTCGCGATCCTCGCGCGCCCGCGATATCGTCGATGCGGTCAAACGCGGGCTGGAGCGCGACCTCAAAAGTCTGCCGTCCTTCCCGGTCGGCCAGGGCCTGTCAGCGGAAGCAACGGCGCTGGTCGATCTGCTGCGCGTGCTGCTGAAGGCAGCCGCAGCCCGCAACCGTGTGGCGCCGAAGCTGATTGCCGATACCTCGGATCTGGAACGGATCGCCTCGGAGAAGGAGCCGGACGTCCCAGCGCTGCGTGGTTGGCGGCGCGAACTGTTCGGTGCTGATGCTCTGAAGCTGAAGAGCGGCGAGTTGGCGCTCACGGTCGCCCGTGGTGAGGTCGTCACCGTGCCGGCCAGAACGTCTTCAAATTGATTTCCAGCGCAAAACCCTAAGCTCGCTTACAACCCGCCATCGGGCCGGTCGAGCAGACGCGCCGCCGCTTCGAGCGCCGTCAAATAACCTTGCGCACCAAAGCCCTCAATGATGCCGCGCGCCGCCGTCGAGACATAAGACAAATGCCGGAACTGCTCGCGCCGGAAGTTGTTCGACAGGTGCAGCTCAATCACCGGCTTTTCCGATGCATTGAGCGCATCGTGCACCGCCACTGAAGTATGCGTGTAGGCGCCGGCATTGAGGATGATCAGATCGGCGCCCTGGCGCGCCTGCTGGATCCAGCTAACGAGTTCCCCCTGTTCGTTGGTTTGGCGGAACTCGATCTCGATGCCGAGTTCCTCCGCGCGCTTGCGCACCGCCACCTCGATATCGGCCAGTGACGTATGGCCGTAGATGTGCGGCTCACGCTTGCCCAGCATGTTGATGTTTGGGCCATTGAGATACAGCACGCGCCGGCTCATGGCCGCCTCCGCAAAATCGTGGATCAAGAGTCGTCACTCAGGACTTGGGAATATCCGCCGCCAGCATCTCGCGCTGCTCGGGCATCACTTCGGGCTTTACGCC
>JAEZBU010000120.1 GCA_023426855.1 Pseudomonadota bacterium
AAAGCCGAGCGATTGGACCTCGTGAAGCACGGTTCATTGACTTTTGAACCGCCGGACGTTGAGAGGTTTCCCGCGCTTCGCCTTGCACGCGAAGCGCTGCAGCGCGGCGGGACTGCACCTGCCATCCTTAACGCGGCAAACGAAATCGCCGTTGAAGGGTTTCTGGAGCGGCGATTAAGGTTTCTTGACATCGCGGCGACGGTCGCCACATGCCTTGATCGCGCAGAGCGTATCGGCGCCATTCGGATGCCTCAGAATCTTGAAGATGTTCTTGCCGCCGATACGGTCGGCCGCGAGTTGGCACGAGACGTGATTGCAGCGTGAGACGGGCGATTGGCCTGTTTGCGCGTGCATTTGGGAGATGATTGGAATGGACTTCCTGTCCGGCATTACCGATGGCATCGGCGGCTTTCTCTATGTTCTGCTGCCATTCCTTCTCGTGCTCACCGTCGTCGTTTTCATTCACGAACTGGGGCACTTCCTGGTCGCCCGCTGGTGCGGCGTTAAGGTTAAGGCCTTCTCCATCGGTTTTGGCCGCGAGATTTGGGGCTTTGTCGACAAGCACGGCACGCGCTGGCGGCTGGCCTGGATACCGCTCGGTGGCTACGTCAAATTCATGGACGACGAGAATGCCGCGAGCACGTCGCCGGGCAACACCGCCAACATGTCGGAAGAAGAGAAGGTGGGCTCGTTCCACGCCAAGCCGCTGTGGCAGCGGGCCGCTGTCGTGGCCGCGGGTCCTATAGCTAACTTCCTGCTCGCAATCGTTATTTTCGCGATGATGTTCGCCCTGATTGGTGTCCGTTCGACGGCGCCACGGGTGGACGAGGTGGTTGCCAATTCACCCGCCGCGGCTGCTGGCTTCAAGTCCGGAGACATCATCCGCTCGATTGAGGGCCGGGCTGTCGACAGCTTCACCGAAGTGCTGCGGGCTGTCAGTGCTGCGCCCGGACGCCAGCTCTCTGTCGTTGTCGATCGTGGCGGCGCCGATTATACGCTGAACGTCACACCTGAGCGCCAGGAGATCAGCGACAACTTCGGCGGCACGATCGTTCGCGGCATCATCGGTATTCGCCGTGTGACCAACCCCGAGACCATCGAGCACCGCCGCGCCGGTCCGCTTGAGGCCGTCTGGCTCGGCGTGCGCGAAACCAACTTCATCATCACATCGACGCTGAGCTACATCGGCGACGTCATCACCGGACGGCAGCGGGCGGACCAGCTCGGCGGACCGATCCGCATCGCCGAGGTGTCGGGACAGGTTGCCAAGGTCGGACCCGAGGCGATGCTGAACCTGATCGCCGTGATCTCCGTAAGTGTAGGACTGATCAATCTGTTCCCCATCCCATTGTTGGATGGCGGACATCTGCTGTTCTACGCGATCGAGGGGCTCCGCCGTAAACCGCTCAGCGAACGGACGCAGGAAATCGGCTTCCGGATTGGCCTCGCCTTGGTGCTGATGTTGATGGTTTTCGCGACCTGGAACGACCGTCTGATCGTATGGAAGTGGCTAACAGGGTGATTCCCCGCAATCGCCCGCAGATTCGGCCGTTGTGAAACATTCTTGCCACTTCCAATGCCCCTACTGAATCGTTAAAACTCCAGAAGGTTAGCTGGCCGTGCCCGGGGGGGGACGACGAGATAGTATCTCTGTCTCGGCGACTCAGTTAATCAGAGGATGTGAAGGTCCGTATTTCGGCGGGCTGGAGCGATCCTCCGGGGGAAAGTAACGAAGGGCAGACGCAGGTATGCAGCTTCGGCAGGTGGCAAAGGGTGGATGGCGGCTGCTTTTGTGGCTGGCTATCGCAAATCCGGCCGCAATAGCACTCATTAGCATTCAGTCATCGACTGCTGCGCAGGCCCAATCCGTGGTCCGCGAGATCAGGGTCGAAGGTAATCGGCGTGTCGAGCCCGAGACTGTTCGCTCCTATCTTCAATTCAACGTCGGTGACGCTTATGACGCCGGTCGTGCGGACGCGTCCTTGAGGGCGCTGTTCGCAACTGGGCTGTTCGCGGACGTCGCGATCTATCGCGAAGGCGCCGCCGTCATCGTGCGCGTCGACGAGAACCCGGTGATCAGCCAGGTTGCCTTTGAGGGCAACAGCGAGGTTGATAACGCGACGCTGCAGAGCGAAGTACAACTCAAGCCGCGCTCGGTCTATACCCGTGCACGCGCTATGTCGGACGTTCAGCGCATTCTCGACGTTTATCGGCGTCAGGGCCGGTTCGCTGCGTCTGTTGAGCCGAAGATCATCGAGCTCGAACAGAACCGCGTGAACGTGGTGTTCGAGATCAACGAAGGTCTCGCCACCAAGGTCAAGGGCATCAACTTCGTCGGCAATCACGCGTTCTCCGATTCGCAGCTCCGCGATATCGTGACGACCACGCAGGCCGGCTGGTTCGACTTCATCAAGGGCAACAGCATCTACGATCCCGATCGGCTCAACCTCGATCGCGAACTGCTGCGCCAGTACTATCTGAAGAACGGCTACGCGGACGCGCGCATCGTTGCTGGCAACGCCGAGCTCGATCGTGACGGTTCAGGCTTCTACATCACGTTCGTGATCGAAGAGGGCGAGCTTTATAACTTCGGTAATGTCCGCGTCGAAAGCGCTCTGCCGGGGCTGGTTCCGGACAGCCTGAACAGCGAAATGCTGACGCAGCCTGGCCAGATCTTCAACGCGTCCGACATTGACAAGACGGTTGAGAAGCTGACGCTGGTGGTCTCTGAGCAGGGGTATGCCTTCGCTCGTGTTCGCCCGCGCGCTGATCGTAATCCGGAAGCGCGTGGCATCGACATCACCTACGTGATCGACGAGGGTCCGCGCGTTTATATCGAGCGTATCAACATCAGCGGCAACATGCGCACCAAGGATCATGTGATCCGGCGTGAGTTCCGTCTGGTGGAAGGCGATGCCTTCAACCCGATGCTGGTCGATCGCGCCAAGAAGCGTCTTGAGGCTCTCGGCTTCTTCAAGGGTGTCAACGTCCAGCGGCGTCCCGGCTCATCTCCTGACCGCATCATCATCGACGTGGAAGTTCTGGAGCAGCCGACGGGTGAACTGTCGTTCGGTGCCGGTTACTCCACCAGTGAAGGTGTGATCGGTGACGTGAGCATCACGGAGCGCAACCTGCTCGGCAACGGTCAGTTCTTGCGCTTGAAGGTCGGCGGCTCCATGGAGCGCTTCCAGATCGACCTGACGTTCACCGAACCGCGCTTCCTTGATCGCAACATGTCGGCTGGCTTCGACCTGTTCCACAAGGACGTCGACCAGATGAGCGAGTCGTCGTTCAAGAGCCGCAAGTCGGGCGGTAGCCTCCGGTTGGGTTTCCCGTTGTCGGAAAACCTCTGGATGAACACCAACTACACGCTCTCTTATGACGATATCTACGACTACGACATAAACAACGCATCGCGCGCTATTCGCGAAGCAGCGTTGGATGGTGCTTATCTCACCTCGTCGGTCGGAACGTCGGTCGTCTACGACACGCGTAACCATCCGCGTAACCCGAACCGTGGCCTGTACTTCCAGGTCGGTACGGATCTGGCGGGTGTTGGTGGCGACGTGCAGTACGTTCGTCTCCAGGGTGAAGGCCGCGCCTACTACCCGATCACCGAGAAAATCACCTTCGTTGGCCGGGTTATCGGCGGCCATATCGAAGGCTGGGGCGGCGACGATGTTCGCTTGCTGGATCTGTACTACAAGGGTGGCGAGACGGTTCGCGGCTTCTATCGCGGTGGTTACGGTCCGCGTGACTTGAACACGAGGGACGCGCTCGGTGGCCAAACCTTCTGGGCTGCGACCGCTGAAGTTCGCTTCCCGCTGCCTCTGATCCCGGATGAATTGGGGATGTCTGGCGCTGCATTTGCTGATGTCGGTTCTCTGTTCGGAGCCGGAGCTGGTGCTAAGAATGCTCCGCAGGGATGCAACCCAGCTGACACGACCACGATCTGCCTCGAAGACGATGCGTCGATCCGCTCGTCGGTTGGTCTCGGTCTTCTGTGGAACTCACCGCTCGGTCCGCTGCGTCTCGACTACGCTTACGTCCTGACCAAAGAGGACTACGACCGGACCCAGGCCATTCGCTTCGGTGCTTCGACCAAGTTCTAAGGCCTGACGCATCGACACAGATTCCAGCGGCCTCCGTATCCATCGGGGGCCGCTGGCGTTTTGAGCGGTTGGGTTGGTAGGCTCGGTGCCGTCATCATCCGCGACATCGGTGGGGTTGCCTTTCCAGCGCTGAGAGCGTACCCGGTTCGCCGCATGCGTCCTGTGGACCGCCGATTGACTGTCACCGAATCCCTGCGAGACTGACGCCCATGCAGCATCCTGGATTTTTCGACCGGGCCGGCCCGTTTCTGCTAGCTGATGTCGCCCAGAAGGTCGGGGCGGAGCTGGCGCCGGGCGCCGACGGCAATCGCCAGATCAATGACGTGCGCAGTCTGTCTGACGCGCGCGCCGATCACATCTCGTTCCTCGATAATCGCAAATATCTCGGCCAGCTTCAGACGACGCAGGCAGGCGCCTGCTTGGTTGCGCCGCCGTTCGCCGCCCGCGTGCCCGAGGGGTCGGCTGCCGTGCTGACCAAGGCGCCCTATCGCGCCTTCGCTCTGTCGCTGCAACTCTTCTACCCCGAAGCCATGCAACCGAAGGTCGCCGTCGGCGCGAAGTCGCTGGTCGATCCGAGCGCCAAGCTGGAAGAAGGTGTCATCGTCGAGCCGGGCGCGGTGGTCGGCCCTGAGGCCATGATTGGCGCCGGCACCCGCATCGCCGCCGGCGCCGTGATCGGCTATCGCTGCGCCATTGGCCGCAACTGCTTCATCGGCCCGCATGTCAGCATCACGCACGCTTTGATTGGTGAACGGGTTATCATACACGCTGGCGTGCGTATCGGTCAGGACGGCTTCGGGTTCGCCATGGGGCCGCAGGGCCATCTGAAGGTTCCGCAGATCGGCCGCGTGGTGATCCAGGATGATGTCGAGATTGGCGCAAACAGCGCCGTCGATCGCGGTGCCCTTAAGGATACGATCATCGGCGAGGGCACTAAAATTGATAATCTTGTACAAATCGGGCACAACGTCGTCATGGGCCGGCACTGCGTGATTGTTGGGCAGTGCGGGATTTCGGGTTCTACCGAGCTCGGTGACTTTGTGGTCATGGGCGGGCAAGCCGGAACGGTCGGCCATATCAAGATTGGTGCTGGCGCCCAGATTGCCGGTGGTTCCCATCCTAAAGACGACGTCCCGGCCGGTGCCCGCGTTGGTGGTACGCCGGCCAAACCGCTGAGGGAATGGGCGCGCGAATTGAATGCGCTCAAGCGTTTGGCGGAACGAGGTCCGCGCGGGCTGGAGCCCAACGAGGAATGACGAACGTGGTATGCAGTGCAAGTGTAAGCCCGGTCAGCGGGCACGTTGCGACGGAGTGTGGTCATGAGTGATGTGAAGGAAAAGTCTGCTCTCGCAACGGCCGATATCGCCCGCCTGATGCGGCTTCTGCCGCATCGCTATCCGTTCCTGCTGGTCGATCGCATGTTCGATATGGACCGCGACGAGTCGGCGGTCGGCATGAAGAACGTGACCATCAACGAGCCGTTCTTCCAGGGCCACTTCCCGCAGTTTCCGGTGATGCCGGGCGTGCTGATCATCGAGGGGCTGGCGCAGACAGCCGGCGCGCTGTGCGTGCACAGCCTCGGCGAGAGCTACAAGCCGCAACTCGTGTATTTCATGGGCATCGACCGCGCCAAGTTCCGCAAGCCGGTGGTGCCGGGCGATCAGTTGTTCTTCCATGTGCGCAAGATCCGCAGCCGCGGTCGGGCATGGCGGTTTTACGGCGAGGCAAAAGTCGATGGCGCAGTGGTGGCAGAAGCCGAAATCAGCGCTATGATCGTAGACACACCAGAGACGCAGGCGCTCGCGGCCCAGAATGCCTGACACGCAAATTCACCCGACGGCAATCATCGAAGACGGCGCCAGCCTCGCGGCCGGCGTCAAAGTCGGCCCATATTGCATGGTCGGTTCGGAAGTGACGCTCGGCGAGGGTTGCGAGCTGATCAGCCATGTCGTTGTCGCCGGCCGTACCTCGATCGGACCCCGCACGCGGATATTCCCGTTCGCCTCTATCGGGCATCAGCCGCAGGATCTGAAGTTCAAGGGCGAGCCGTCGACGCTGGACATCGGCGCCGACTGCCAGATCCGCGAAGGCGTGACCATGAACCCCGGCACGGCGGGTGGCGGGCTGAAGACGGTGATTGGCGACAAGTGCGCTTTCCTCGCCAATTCGCACGTCGGGCATGACTGCACCGTCGGCAACGGCGTGATCTTCTCCAACAACGT
>JAEZBU010000124.1 GCA_023426855.1 Pseudomonadota bacterium
GCTATTTGCTGGGCGCGGCCTGGCTGCTGGTCTCCCAGGTGTCGATCTCCTCGCGGCGGCCGTCGGCGTGGGTGATCGAAATCCCGTACCACTTGCGCCGCACCTCGAAGTAATGCGCCTCCGGATCATACACCTCCGGCCCGAGGTTGAGATGCTCGGCGCCGAGCCGGCCGACCGAGGCCAGCAGGCCGTAGGCATTGACCGACAGGTCGCGCCGCGTCGTCACCAGGTTGACCTGGGCGTTGAGCAGTTCCAGCTCGGCGTTCAGCACATCGAGCACCGTGCGCTGGCCGACCCGTTCCTCTTCGCGCACGCCGGTCAAGGCCGTGGTGTTGGCCTCCACCTGCGCCGAATCCGACACCAGCTGCGCCCGCGACGCCTGCACCAGCGACCACGACGCCACCACGTCGGCCTGCGCCTCGGTGCGCATTTGCTCCACTTCCTGCAAGCGGCTGACGTGGGTGTGCTTGGCCTGGCGCACCCGCGCCGAGACCTCGCCGCCCTGATAGATCGGCACCGTCACCCGGCCGGTGACCTGCGTAGTCTCCGATTCGGAGATCGTGTCCGACTGGCCGAAGCGCTTGTCGTAGCTGGCGTCGAGCCTCACCTCGGGCAGCAATTCGCCCCAGATGCGGTCGACGACATGGCGGGCCGCCTGCTCGCGATACAGCGCGGCGACGATGTTCGGGTTCTCGCGGCCGGCGATGGCCAGCGCGTCGGCCTGCGACTTCGGCATGTAGCGCTCCGGCACCCCCGGATCGGCCAGGTTGCTCGGCGGATGGCCGACCACCCGCTCGTAGCTGGCGCGCGAGGTGCGCAGGTTGCCGCGCGCCAGATCCAGCGCGGAGACCGCGCCGGCGCGCCGCGCCGTGGCCTGGGCGACGTCGGTGCGCGTCACCTCGCCGACATTGAAGCGGTCCTGGGCGGCGCGCAGTTCGCGGGTCAGCACGTTGACGTTGTTCTCGCGCAGCCGCACCACGGCCTGGTCGCGCACCACGTCGGCATAGGCGATCACCGCCTCCAGCAGCACCGACTGCTCGATGACATGCAAGGTAGCGCGGCCGGAGCGGACGGTGGCTTCGGCCTCGCGCACCGCGTTGGTGGTGCGGAAGCCGGAAAAGATCGGTTGGGACAGGTCGACGCCGTAGCCGCGCGGATGCGTCTCGGCGTTGTCGCTGATGCCGCCGCCGCGGGTGCGCTGGTGCTGATAGCCGGCGTCGGCCGAGCCGAAGATCTGCGGCCGGTAGCCGGACTTGGCGCGCGGCACTTCCTCGTCGGTGGCGCGCAGACGGGCGCGTTCGGCGTCGAGGCGCGGGTTGAACTTGTAGGCGGCCGACAGCGCCTGGCGCAGGTTCTCCGCCGACACTGGCCCCGTCGGCGCGCTGACCAGCAGCAAGGCTGCCAGCACGCCGGTGACTATCCGAGCTGTCCCAGACTTCGTCAGCGCCCCGATCCCCCTGGTGTCAGCCATGCTGATCCCGCCGCAATCTCGCGTCGTCATTTTCGGCATGGCGCGGACGAATTTCCCTCAAGTGATCAGAAACTCCGCTTAAGCTGATTCTGAAGGATGCGCACGCATTAAACGCCAGCGAAAAACGATAAATTGAACGCAGATCAATGCGTTAACAATTGATGAACATTGATGAAAGGTAATCTGCCCAAATTATGGGCCGGGCATTTTTTGACGGATTAATTTTGTTTAACGTTAATATTTATTCGCCCCGGCGAGGGCCTTTCAAAGAATTGCTTTTTTAATCACGCCTACTATAGGTTGCATTAACTTGAAACATATACAAAAGGTTGTGTGAAATAGGTTTTGCCCGGATGCTGTCATCTCAAGCAAGGGGCTGAGACTTACCATTCCGACCTACGACGTGACGTGCCCCAATCCTTTCAGCCATAGCGTCCGACGCAAATGCCCGATCTTCATGACCACCTCAATTCCGTACCGGCGTCATCCGACATCAGTCCTTCGGACGATGACACCCAGAGACCGGTTATCGTCATCGAATCCCGCGCCTTCTTTCGCGATTGCATCAGTCAGTGTCTGAGATCGACGTCCGGCGTGACGGTCCGATCCTTCGCCAGCGTCGCGGATTGGCTGGAACTGTCCAAGTCGATCAAAGCCTCCCTGATCGTTCTGTGTAAATCCGGAAGGCTGAACGACGAGGAAACCAAGCGCGAAATCAGCGCCCTGGTGCTTGCTAAGCATCCGGCCCCGGCAATCGTGCTAGCGGACGTCGAAGACACCGAGAAGATTGTGGGTGCGCTGGAGACCGGCGCCTGCGGCTACATTCCAACGACGCTTTCGCTCGATGTGGCGCTCGGCGCCATGCGGCTGGTGAAAGCCGGCGGGACATTCGTGCCTGCCGCCAGCCTGCTATCGGCGCATCGGATCGCAACTGCCGTGGAACACGATCGTCGTCCGTCAACCTCGATGTTCACCGCGCGTCAGATCGCGGTCGTGGAGGCTCTGCGTCGCGGCAAGGCGAACAAGCTGATCGCGTATGAACTGAACATGTGCGAGAGCACGGTCAAAGTGCACGTGCGCAATATCATGAAGAAGCTCAAGGCCAAGAACCGGACGCAGGTTGCGTTCATGGCCAACGAGCTGCTGCGGAACGAGGCCAGCTGATCGCGTTAATGCGCGTTGCGGCGGAAAGCTGTGGATGCGAGCAGGCCAGCGCCGACGGCGATCATCACCGTGAAGATGCCGTACAGCAACGGGCGATTGAACGCGAAGCTATGGAGCAGCAGCTCAAGCCCCTGTCTCTCCAGACCGACACGCGCCGTATACGTGCTCAGAATGTTGCCGTCGCGAATGAGATGGACGCGCACATTGAGCGGACCGACCGGGACGTTGGCGGGAAGATTGACTGACGCGCGGAACAGGCTGCGGCCGATGAAGACGACGCCGTATTCCTCTTGGACATACAGTCCGTCACGCTGCTTGAGCCGGACGACCGCCTCGGCAAACTCCTGCAACTCAGCCGTGGTCACGCCGGTCTCCCAGCCCTGGATGGGCGTCATGCGGACCTGCTCGAAGCCGATGTCGTTCTCGCGCAAAACCTGCGGATTGGCGACTTCGTCGAGCGGCCGCGTGGAGACGATCGCGTAGTAGCTGGGGACGCTTTGGAAGGTGATCGAGTCGGTATTGATCCAGATGCCAGCGACGTTGCTCTTACGCCGGGCGACAAGACGCGTCGGCGTGCCTTCGAGCACGATAACGATGTCATAGAGGCCGGATTCGGCGGTTGGTTGCCGGCTGTTGTCGACCGCTCCGAAGACGACGATTTCCGTTCCCGTGAAGCTCGACGTGATCGCAACGCTGCGCGAGGAGACGTCGGCCTGAACCGTTTCGCGAGGAAGTGTGTCAGGGGGGACAGGTTGCAGAGCCGGCTGAGCGCGCTGCGCCGTCTCGGCCGGTTGCGCTGGGGGTGCCGGTGCTGGCGCAGGTGGTTGCTGCCGACGCTGGGCTTCTGCGATTTCGATGCCTGCCGCGAGCGCCAAGGCTGCCACGAGCAGCAGCGCCCCCAGAACAGTCCGCATTGCCTGCCAGTTCAGCGTCACCGCCGTCCTCCAACCACGCCGCTGATGGAGTACAGGTCGGCCGGCATTGCAACAAGCCCCCAGACGATGCGGATGCAGACCAGGAGCACAAGCGCAGCCAGCAAAAACCGCAATTGTTCGCCTTTGAGCTTTTCGCCTGCGACAACGCCGAATTGCGCGCCGATGACGCCGCCGATCATCAGCAGCATGGCGAGCACCACGTCCACGGTCTTGTTTTCGGTGGCATGCAGGATCGTGGTCGCGGCTGTGACGAAAACGATCTGGAAGAGCGACGTACCGACCACGACGTTCGTCGGCACCCTCAGCAGGTAGATCATGGCGGGGACCATGATGAAGCCGCCTCCGACACCC
>JAEZBU010000145.1 GCA_023426855.1 Pseudomonadota bacterium
AGATCAAAGCCGCGGCGCGTCCCAGGGCCGGTAAGGGGGCCGCCCGGGCAGTGCGTCGAGAGGGTTTGGTACCCGCCGTTATTTACGGCGAGAAGAAAGAAGCTGAGACGATCGCGCTCGACGCCAACGAACTCTGGAAAATCATCCAGAAGGGCCGTTTCCTGTCGACTGTGTTCGATATCAACGTCGACGGAAACAAGCGTCGCGTCCTGCCGCGCGAAATCCAGCTCGACCCGGTTAAAGACACCCCGGTCCATGTGGATTTCCAGCGCGTTGGCGACTCCGCGACCGTGCGCGTCATCATTCCGGTGCAGTTCATCAACGAAGGCTTGTCTCCGGGCCTGAAGCGCGGCGGCGTGCTCAACATCGTGCGCCACGAAGTTGAAGTGACCTGCCCGCCGAACAGCATTCCTCACCACTTCACGGTGGACCTGGAGGGCGTAGAGATCGGCCGTTCGATCCATATCTCGTCGATCGATCTGGGCGAAGGCGTACAGCCGACCATTCTCGACCGCGACTTCACGGTTGCCACCATCGCCGGCAAGAAGACCGATGACGACAAGGCCGCCGAAGGTGCAGAAGGCGGCGATGCCAAGGCCGCAGCAGCTCCCGCAGCCAAGGGCGCACCGGCCGCCAAGGCCGCAGCACCAGCAGCCAAGCCGGCCGCAAAGAAGTAATTTTCGGCAAAAGCCGCATGAAACAGATCGGCCGGTCCCTCGCGGGACTGGCCGATTTGCTTTTTGCCTTGCAGCATCAGTGCAACACCGACACACAGCCGCCCGTCCATGGGTCGCGCAAGGTTGCAGAAGCGGTTAAGCTTGTCTTACTGCTCGGCTGAATGTTGGTCGCGCGTGGTGGAGGCGTCATGGGCTACAGGGGTGGAGATTTGGAGTTGCGTACACCACAGGGTCTTCCGGCCACGAGCCGCCCTGCCCGCACCGATTCTGGCGTCCTCAACGGCTGGCAAACCCGCACCGTGCCAGAGGAACGCGCCACGCCGATCTGGGTCGATGACACCGTGATGGAGTGCTGCAATCAGGCTTTCGAGCTGGCGTCGGCCCATCGCGCCGGCGAAGTCAGGCTCGACCACCTTCTGCATGCGCTGACAGTGGTCGATGCTTCGGTGAAGGTGCTGGAACAGCAAGGCATTCGCGCCCCGGCGCTGCGCCGCGATACCGGCGCCCGGATCGCCGCCGATACGCCGCTTCCAGCAGGTGCCAATGCGCCCAGGCGGTCCCATGAGCTACAGGAAACGCTGGAGCGCGCCAGCGAACGCGCTTACGCGCGGCGGCGGCCGGTTTCGGTCAGCGACCTGATTTCTATTTTGCTGCAGGCGCCACGCGACTGGCCGGGCATAGATCTCGTACTCGAGCACACCAGCGACTGGTCGCTACGCGAGGCGCCGGAGCCGCGCGAACGCGTGCGCGTCGCCGCTGTCAGCCAGCAAACCATGGCAACGCGGTCTGAAGCCGTGATGCCGGACTTCCTCGCCGACGGCGGATGGAGCAACCAGCAGGCGCGGCCCGATACGACGGTGCCCGCACCCGGCGTGATGCCAGCTGAAGTGGCACAAATCCTGTCGCAACTCAGCGAGCGGCTGCATTCCGTCGAGCAGATGGCCAGCCGCCTGCAAGCTGTTGATCAGATTGCGACACGTCTGCAGTCGGTGGATCACCTGGCAAACCGTATGCAGGTGATTGATCAAGTCGCGGTCAAGTTTCAGTCGATCGAGAAACTGGACTCCCGGATCGACGAACTGCAGAAGGCGTTTTCCGGCATTGCCGAGCGCCTGTCCGGCATGGAAAGCCACCTCCAGGATGGCAGTTCCGCACAAGCCGGGACGCTGACGGCCATCGTGGATCGGATCGGCGCTGTCGAAGGCGTCATCGGCAAAGTGAATTCCGGAGACGCTCTGGCTGCGTTCGATGCGCGGCTGGCGGGCATCGAAAAGCAGACCAGCGAGACAACATTGCTTCTCCAGGTCGCCGACGAACAGCTCTCGGCGCTGGCGTCACGCATCACGAGCCCGAACGCAAACGACGACGGCCTTCGCAATGAAATTTCCGCCATATCAGGCACCATCGATCGCCAGCGCACGGACATCCTGTCGGCCGTCTCGCAGTCCGTCCGCGACGGCATCACGACGCTTGATCTCAAGCTCGATACGCAGGGCGAGATCGGCGCGCGGCTCCTGCAGACGGAGACGGCGGTAACCAGGCTCGACGGCCGCGTTGCCGAGTCCGGTCAATCACTGATCCGCGAGCTGAACCAGTTCCACGAGAACCTGGTGAAGATCAACGTCAACCAGCAGACCATCGCCGCCGGCATGGATCAATGGCGTATCGACACGACTACCGATCTGACTGTGCTGAACGATCGGCTTGAAGATGTGGAACGCGCCAGCACGCAAGTTGCCCAGGCGCAGGAGGCGATGCAGTCGTCCGTTCAGGCACTCCACGCCTGGACAACGCGCTGGCAAACACGCCGCGCCCGCTGGCGGCAGCAGTTGCTCGGCGGCATTGAAACACGGCTTGCGAACTGGCGGCAGCGGGACGTGGAGCCTGTTGAAGCTGACGCCGCCACCGAGGCCGTGAAGGCTGCAACGGTTGAGGGCGATCCCAAGAAACCCGATCTGACCCGGCACTGGATGCGTCCGCGCACGCCACAGTGGCTCGACGGGCAACTGGCCAAGCTGCGTCGCAAATCGCCGATGCAGGACGCGTCGAAGATCGACAAGGCCCCGGAAGCCAAGGCTGGCTAAGTCTCACGCGACTTGGCGCTGGTCGGAAACGCTATCGTAGTCTCATCATCCCTATGTCATCCCGGGCATAAAGCCCGGATGACGGCGTACTTGCGATTGGTGGTCCGGCCTAAATGGGAAGGTCGGCCAGCGCCTGGCAACTGCATGCCCGGCGCCGCAATCAATTCGTTGCGGTCTTGCCCCAAATCGCGCTGAGGCGCGCATCGCGACCGCAGCCGTGGCGATAGATGAGATACTGGATCGGATTCCGCTTGGCGTAATCCTGATGATATTCCTCCGCCTTCGTGAAGGTGGAGGCCGGCGTAATTTCGACGACGATCGGTTCATTGAAGCGACCGCTCTTCTCCAGCGCCGCCTTTGACTCTTCGGCCAGCCGCTTCTGTTCATCACTGTGGAAGAAGATGCCGGGGCGATACTGGTCGCCACGATCACAGAACTGACCGCCCTTGTCGAAAGGATCGACATTGCGCCAGTAGACATCGAG
>JAEZBU010000249.1 GCA_023426855.1 Pseudomonadota bacterium
TGGAAATCGCCCGGGAACCTAATCTCAAGGAAGTGCTTGCCCTGACCGCGCACGCCGCGTCAGAATTGCCTAAGATTACAGACCGGAAGTAGCCAGCGGATTGGCTCAAGCTCGTCGCGCGATCCCCTAGGTTGTCATGCGTCGATTGCGGGGTTCCCGCTGGGTTTCGAGAGGCTTTCGCTGCTATGAGCAAAAATCCTGGACCCAACAAGGGGCCGAACAAACCAACGCCGGAGACAGAGGCCAAGAAGCCGTCGGCGCTGGTTGATCTCAAGGCGACGGAAGTGTCGTCGAGTGATCCCAAGCCGCCCGCCACGCAGACGCCGGCAGCGGGGGCGTCCGGGCCTGCCTCGGCCGCGCCAGCAAAGACGGAGGCTGCGGGCGCTTCTCCGTCATCGTCCGAGACAAAGCCGGCGGCTGATGACAAATCCCAGGCCAAGCCCGGTGACGCGCCGGCCTCAGCGATTGCTGCGGGCACGAAGGAGCCACCGAAAGGCCCGAGTGCCGAGGCAGGTGCTAAAGAACCGCCAAAGGCGGCAAAGCCCAGCGTTGACCAGGCAGCATCGACGGCCGCCAAGCCGACGTCACAACCAGCGTCCGCAGCGCCTCCGACAAGCGCCGCCAACAATGGTGGCGGTGGCATTGGCCGCGTCCTGACGCATGTTGCAGCGGGCGTAGGCGGCGGCTTCCTGGCGCTGCTGCTTGCCGATACCGTGCGGCCGCACTTCGGACCTGGTGGCGGCGAACCAACGGCGGTCGTCAGCGAGCTGGAGAAACGGGTTTCGGCCGCCGAGCAGGCTTTGCGTGATCGTCCGGCCAACGCGCCGGTGCCGAGCACCGAGCTGGCCCAGAAGGTCGCGGATCTGGAAGGCCGTCTTGCGCGGGTTGATGATCTGGGTCGCGCCGTCGGTCAGATCACGGAGACCCAGGGACGTCTGGAAACGCAGACCAAGGAGCTGGAAGGCAAGGTCGGAACGACCGCGGACCAAGGTGCTGACGAGCGTCTCGCCAAGATGGAGACGACGCTGAATACGCTGAGCGCAGCGGCCGGACAGGACGGTGGGCGCATTCCTCAGCTCGCTGCCATCACCGGCAAGCTCGCTGATCTTGAGACCACGCTGCCAAACAAGCTGGCCGAGTTGCGCAAATCCGTAACGGAAGAGCTAGAGGCGCGGCTTGGCCAATCTGCCGAAGCCAGCGAGGCGGCGCGTTCGGCGACGATCCGCATGGATCGCGAGTTGAGCGCGGCCAGAACCGATCTCGCGCGCCTGTCGCAGCGCGCTGAAGCAACCAAAGCCACCGAAGATCGGATCGAACAGGCGCTGCGCGCGCTGCAGGAGGAAGCCGGTGCGATCCGGTCTTCACTGCAGGGGCTGAAGGGCGACGTCGACGGCCAGCTCAAGTCCGTCGCGCGTTCGCAGGATGTGACCGCTGCTGTCGATCCAGTGAATGCGCGGATCGGTAAGCTGGAGCAAAGCCTGCAGGGTGTGGTGAAGAGCGAAGACGACCGCAAGGCCAATGCCGAGCGCATCGTACTGGCGCTGGAGTTGGGAAATCTGAAGCGCGCCATTGATCGCGGCGGAAGCTTCGCACCGGAGCTTGCGGAAGTCAGCAAGGTTGCGGGCGGCAAGATCGATCTCGCCGTGCTCGAGCGTTACAAGGATCAGGGCGTGCCGACGCTGCCGGATCTGGCGCGGGATTTCCGCCCCGTCGCCAACTCTGTGATCGACGCGGCCAATGTCCCGGCCGAGGCATCCACGCTCGACAGGCTGCTGATGAGCGCCAAGTCGGTGGTGCGTGTGCGCCGTACCGATCATCGCCCGGATGACAACAGCGTCGAGGCCATCGTCGGCCGCATGGAAACTGCGCTGTCGGACGGCCGCCTGACGGATGCGATTGGCGAGGCACGCAAGATCCCGGCACAGGCGCTCGATCCGGCTGAGCCGTGGCTTGCCAAGCTTGAAGCGCGGGCCGCGGTCGATCAGGCGATTGCGTCGGTTGAAGATCAGCTCAAGACATCACTAAGCGGTAAGGCCCCGGCCGAGAAGAGGACCCAGTAATGCTGCGTCTGGTTGTTTATCTGCTGGGCGTTACGGCCCTGGCATTCGGCTTGTCTTGGCTCGCCGACCGGCCGGGCAGCCTCGTGGTCCAATGGCAGGGCTACGAGGTCGAGACGAGCGTGTTCCGCGCCATCGTCATCCTCGCCGTGCTGTTGGGGCTGACGCTGGTGCTGTGGAGCGTCCTGCGCCAGATCTGGAACAGTCCGGCAGCGATCGGGCACTTCTTCAACCGCCGCCGCCAGAAACGGGGCCTGGAGGCTCTGTCGAGCGGCATGATCGCGATCGGTGCGGGCGATCGCGCATCGGCGACCCGCTACGCCATTCAGGCGCGCAAGTCGCTGCCGAACGAACCACTGACGCATCTTCTCCGCGCGCAGGCCGCACAGCTTTCCGGTGACCGGGCAACGTCGCGTCGCATTTTCGAAGCGATGCTGAGCGCACCCGATACCGAGCAACTCGGTTTGCGCGGGCTGTTCCTGGAAGCGGAGCGCGAGGGTGAGCGCGAGGCCGCCCGTCAGTTCGCTGAGCGCGCTATGACGCTCAATCCGCAGCTTGCCTGGCCGACCGACGCGCTGTTCGATCTGCAGTGCAAGGAAGGCAATTGGGAGGGTGCCCTGCAGACGCTTGCGGTGGCCCGCCGGAACAATCACATGGAACGCGCTGCCGCCGACCGCAAACGCGCGGTGTTGTTGACGGCGCAAGCGCAGACCCTGGAGGACAACGCCCCCGATCAAGCCATGGCGCTGGCTTTGGAAGCGCACGGTCTGGCGCCGGATCTGGTTCCGGCTGGCGCCATCTCCGGGCGCATTCTCGCCGCCAAAGGCAATACGTCGAAAGCCGCGAAGGTTCTTCAGCGGACCTGGAAGCTGTCGCCGCATCCCGATATCGCGACCGCCTACGCCTACGCGCGCATCGGCGACAGCCCGCGCGATCGTCTGGCCCGCGTCCGTCATCTCGCTTCGCTGCGTCCGCATTCGATCGAGAGCGCGATTGCCGTGGCTGGCGCTGCGATCGAAGCGCACGACTGGCCTGCGGCACGTAGCTTCCTGCAGCCCTTGCTGGAGGCGCCAACGCAGCGCGTGTGCACGCTGATGGCCAAGATTGAGGCCGAACAGCACGGCGACAAGGGCCGCGTCCGCGAGTGGCTGGCGCGGGCGGTCAATGCCGCGCGCGATCCGGCCTGGACGGCCGACGGCATCGTCGCGGATCATTGGGCGCCGGTCTCTCCGGTAACGGGTGCGCTCGACGCCTTCAAATGGCGTGTGCCCGTGGAAGAGATGGATACGCAGGACGCGGCGCAGGTTACCGCGAAGCTGGAAGAACTCGTCGCGCTGGGTGCTGATCATGCCGATGTGGTGATCGATGCGCCCGCCGTTGCCGACGAGACACCGGTGGCCGATGCAGCGCCGGAACCCGAGGTCGCGACAGTCACGGTGAAGCCAGCAGCACCCGAGAAGTCGGTCGACGCTGAGATTGTCGAGACAATGCCCGCACCAGCACAGCCGGAGCCGGCACCTGCGCCCAAGGCAGAGCCTGTTACCGCGGCTGAATCCGAAAAGCCGGTCGTGACCACCACGCAGCCGGCACCTCAACCCGAGCCGGCCAAGGCGGCGCCGCCAGCACCCGCGCCGGTAGGAGCTGCAGCGGTGGCGCCCGAAAGCAAGGATCGCGTCGCGGCTGAAAAGCCCAAAGCCGAGGTGACGGAAAAGCCATTGCAGATGTCGTCAGAGGTGCCGGCGACAAGCGCGCAGTCGACGACGACGGCATCGCCGACGATTTCGCGCCCGGTTCGGCGGTCCGGCCGTCCGCTTGAGACCAAGATCTTCGTGCCGCCGCGCGCGCCCGACGATCCAGGTCCGGAGGAAGCTGCAGACGACGGGCGAGCGCAGGCGGTGGCCTACCAGTTTCCGCTGAAAGGTTCGGCGTGACGGCCGCCTGATCGCCATTCCGTCATTAACGCTTTGATTCCGCAACGCGCAGCACGATCAGTGTTGCGCGTTTTGCTATCGCGTACGCACAGCTTATCCAACGGTTGCCCCGCAGCGCTTTGACTCGTCTGCCTACGTCTGATTGTCTTTGCGAGGCGGCGGCGGGGGAGCGGGGATGAGCGAGTTACAATGGTTGGCGTTGTGGCCCTTGGGCTTGGCGGAAACGATCTTCGGAATCCTAGTTTCCGGAATTGGCCTGTTTATCGCAGGACTGAAGCTACGCGATCGCAATTCGGCCGGCGAGAGCAAGGAGCTTTGCGCGCTTCGTGAACTTAATGAAAAGCTCGTTGCCGAAAACGAGCAGCGCACCACGGACGTTGGCAGACTGCAAGGTCAACTCGGCCAGATCGAGCAACTGGTCAGCGGCGATGTCGACTACTGGCTGCGCGAGGCCGATACGGCAACCTATTTCAAACGCATCAACGACAGCATCCCGATCGTGGTGGTCGCCAATTTCAAGGGCGGCGTCGGGAAGACCACGCTGGCCGCGAACCTCGCTGCCTATTTCGATGATCGCGGAAAGCGCGTTCTGCTGGTTGATTTCGACTATCAGGGCTCGCTGAGTGATGCCGTGCTGCCCTACGGCGCGGCTAACGTCAATTTCAGCGCCAATCTGCTGCTCGATACGGCCACCAATGCCAAGGATGCGCTCGCGCTAACGACGGCGTTGCAGCCAACGTTACCGCGCTCACGCTTGTTTCCGGCATTCTACGAACTCAATCGCGCCGAGAACCGCGCCATGTTCAAATGGCTGGTGCAAGGTGGCAGCGCGGATGTGCGCTATGCCACGCAGCGGATCCTCAGTGATCCGGTGTTCCAGCAGCGCTTTGATCTTGTCATCATCGATGCGCCGCCGCGGCTTATGACCGCCACCGTCAACGCGGCTTGCGCCAGCACGCACTTCATTATCCCGACCATTCTCGACGGGTTGTCGGTTTCGGCCGCGCTGAATACGCTCGGCGTCTTCCGTCAGATGCAGAAGACCATCGCGCCGCAGATCCAGCCCGCCGCCATCATTCCGACCATGGTTGCGCAAAAGTCGTTGGGCTTGAGCGAAAGCATCGCTCTGAACGAATTGCGGGAGGGTCTGGCCCATTTCTGGCCTGCCAGTCCGGCACCGGTTATCTTTGATGACGCGTACGTGTGCCGCAAAGCTGCAATCGCCCGAACTGCCGGTTCGCAAATCGCATACTTGGCGGACAACAGCGTCGCTAAGATGTTCGACCCGATCGGCGCAAAACTGGAGGCTCGTCTGTTCCATGCTGGTCCGCGACCTGAGACAGGGCCTTGGCCATCTGGCGGCGCTGTTGACCGCTTGGCAGGGTAAGGCCGCGGCCGGCGACATCGCGCGTTTCAACGAACTGCTGAGCGCGCACGATGGCCTTTCGGTTGCGGATTTCTGCAAGCGGGTCGAAGCTGCGCTCGCGGGAGATCAATCCACGCAGCCTGCTTCGCGCACCTCGTCGAAACCTCCGGCTGCGGACGAGATCGTCGTCGCTCAATACCTGAACGCGCTGCGCGACAGCCAAGCGGATGTCGCGAAGTTCGAAGAAATCCTGGCGCAGATGGATCGCGACAAGAAGGCACGCAAGGTGGAGCTTGTGGCGATCGCCGACGCGTACGTTGGCGTTCGTTCTGGAGCCAGCAACAAGCCGTCCGCACTGAAGGCCATCCGGCAAAAGCGCAATCAGATCGCCTCCATGCCCAGCCGTCTCGCGCGCATCGGGCAGATTTTCTAAAGCACGCAAAAATGCGGGCGCCGCGATATCTCAAGCGACGCCCGCGCGCGATGCCAGGCCTTACAGCTTCTCGTGCGCCTTGTCGGCCAGCTTGTCCGCGGCGTCTTTCACAACGTCTTTGGCTTTACCCATGACCTTCTGGGCTTCACCCTTGGCTTCCTGAGCCACACCTTCGATTTCCATCTGCTCGTTGCCGATGGCACGGCCAACGCCCTGCTTGACCTTACCTGCAACTTCGTTGGCGTAACCTTTTACCTTATCGGTCGTGCTGCCCATGATTTGTCTCCTCTGCAAAAAGGCTCTGGGCAGAAAACGCGCTCCGTCAGCGGAGGTTCCAGTGCTGCGCTGCGGTTCGATGGCTGCTCTGCCGAAATTCTCCCTTCGGGCCGCAAACCGGCGCGCGCTATAATCACCCCGGCAGGTGGCCGATCAGAGCCACGAAACGGAGGAAGTTGCGACCAATGACAAAGCTGGAACATGGTCATGCGGATCTCGGCGACGTGCGTATTCACTACGTCACGGCGGGAAGCGGTCCGGCTGTCCTGCTGATCCATGGCTGGCCGCAGACCTGGTACATGTGGCGCGACATCATTCCTGGCCTTGCGCCACACTACCGCGTTATCGCGCCCGATCTGCGCGGACTTGGCGAGTCGTCTCGGCCGGTAGGCGGCTACGACAAGAAAACCATCGCCAATGATCTGTGGCGGTTGACGCACGATGTTCTCGGCGAGGCCTCGCTGCTGGTCGTGGGGCACGATTGGGGTGGTCCGGTCGCATTCTCGCTGGCAACTCAGCATCGCGATGCCGTACGCAAATTGGCGATCTTCGATGTGCCCGTTCCAGGCGATGGCACGCCGATCATGTTCAATAATCGCTGGCATCACGGCCTGCATTGGGAACTGGACTTTCCCGAAGCGCTGACGGCGGGTCGCGAGGACGTCTACCTCAGCTTTTTCTATCGCAACTGGGGTGCGCGGCCGGACGCGATTTCTGAAGAAGCGCAGCAAGAATACCTGCGCACCTATCGCCAGCCCGGAGCGATGCGGGCGGGTTTCAATTTCTATCGCGCGACGCCGCAGGATGTGGCGGACAATGAGCAGTTCCTGAAGGACGGCAAGCTCAAGATGCCCGTGCTTTGCTATGGCGGTGAGTCAGGCAGAGGCCGCCGCATGGCCGCGCTCGAATCTTGGCAGCGTGTGGCCGAGAACGTGCGTGGCGGCATCGCGGAAGGATGCGGCCACTGGATTCCTGAGGAGCGCCCGGACTGGGTGATCGCGGAGTTGCTGGCGTTCTTTCGCGAATGAAGTCAGGCCATCACCGGAAGGCGACGACAAGGCTGCGTTCGTAGCGGTTGGGGGCCATTCGGGGTCATCGGCGCGATACCCGTTAGCCCCGAAGCATCTCATGATTTGGCTTTGTTGGAGCCGATGTGGGCGTGAACGACCATCTCGACGATACAACCCGGCACCACCAGCGCCGACACAACAACAGTCGCCCGGTTCGGATACGGCTTGTTGAAGTACTGGGCGTAGATCTCGTTCATGGCGGTCACGTCGTCGCCGTTGGTCAGGTAGATGAGCACCTGCACAACGTCGTCCATCGTGCCGCCGGCCGCCGCGAGACAATGCTTGAGGTTCTCTAGCGTCTGGATCGTCTGCGCGCGAATGTCGCCTGTCTCGATCCCGCCGCCTGGAATCACCGAGACCAGCGCTGAGTAGAATTTTCCGTCCGCCGTGACCACCCATTCGAGCGGTGTGTTGATCGGCGGCAAGTTTGTTTCGACGGCATGTCTCATGATGCGTGAACCTCCGGTCATCTGAGGATAATCGTGCGGGTGATCGAACCGTTTCCGTAGTGATCCAAAACTATAGGGCGTCTTGTGATGCGGCCCAACGAAAGGTTCCGTCTGACCTGACTGACGACGAAGCGTCGTCAGGCTAGGTTTCGAGCCGAATGACATGGCTTGCCGGCCGATGCTTTGATGCTCCGGCCCAGAGACGAAACGCTACTATCTGTGAGGTGTGCCATTGGGTCCGCGCAATGGAGGTTGCAGGATCACGTAGCCGGCGCTATTAACGCGGCACCTCAGCAGGTCTCGCGCCGCCCTCATCGAAGGCGTGCGCTGGATCGATGGGGCAACTATCCGTTTGTGTGCCATGCGTTTGGCACGCAGCGGCGTAGAATAGAGCCGATATATCAATGGCTTGCCGCAATAGCTCAGTCGGTAGAGCACGTCATTCGTAATGACGGGGTCGGGGGTTCGATTCCCTCTTGCGGCACCACCATTAAACCCGACGGATCCATCCGGGTGGGCTTTATGGCTCCTTGCGGCACCATCACACGCTCCGAAGCACCCGTTTCATTCAAAATGGCAGCAGTACACGACTGCGGGACGGTTGCCGAAGGACGAGTTCTGATTTGCAGCGGGAACAGGCAAATGAGTCCGAATATGACGTAATCGAGTCGCGTGGGCTTCGCCGCATTGATGTGAATGGCCGGAAGCGGACGAAACTGGTTTCGCTAACCGTTCCTAGCAGCAGCGCAGCCGAGACCTGCTCGGCTGCGAAGGTCTAGCGCGCGGCTACCGCGACGTCCGCGGCGGAGTGACTTACGATGCTCCCTTCATCGCAGCGTGGAACAGCGCCTCGTAGTCAGCCGCAGTCACCGGACGTGCATTGCTTGCCGTCGAGTGATCTGCCAGCGCGCGTTCTACCATCGTCGGGAAGCAGTCGGCCTGCACACCCATTGCCGCGAGGCTTGGCGGCAATCCGAGATCGTGGGAAAGCTCGGCAATCGCATCTCCCAGGTTGGCGCCCTCGGGCAGGCCCATCGCTGCGCGGAGAACGACGTACTTCTCCTTTGCATGGCTTTCATTGAACGCCAGCACAGAGGGAAGAATGACCGCATTGAGCGTGCCGTGATGCAGACGCGGCGACTTGAGGCCGCCGAGCGCATGAGACATGCCGTGCACGGCTCCGAGCCCCTTCTGGAAGGTCATGCCACCTTCCAAAGATGCCATCATCATCTGCTTGCGCGCTTCGCGATCCTGCCCGTCCTTGAACGCGCGACGTAGGAATTTCATCGCACGCTTCAGGCCATCGAGCGCGATGGCCTCTGCCGGCGCGTTGTCGCGTGGGCTGAGATAGGTCTCGATGCAGTGGGTGACTGCATCCATTCCGGTTGCCGCTGTCAGATAAGGCGGCAGCCCTAGCGTCAGATCCGGATCGCAGATGGCCACTTCCGGAATCATATAAGGTGACAGGAAGCCCAGCTTGCGGCCATCATTCAGCGTTATCAGTGCGGCGCGCCCGACTTCGCTGCCAGTGCCGGATGTTGTGGGAAGAGCGATGACCGGCGGTTTATCACGCGTGATCTTGCTCAAGCCTCCGAGGATAACGGCGTATTGCTCCAGGGGCTCGGCATGGGTGACGAGCAACGATACCGCCTTGGCGAGATCGAGGGAGGATCCTCCGCCAACCGCAACGATAGAGTCGCACGCGTTCTGGCGAAACATATCGCGCGCTTCAAGAACCGCAGCTTCATCCGGGTTCTCCGGCGTCCGGTCATAAACCGGAACGTTCGCGGGAAGCTTTCCTCCGTCGCGCACCTTGTCGATCAGTCCGGCGTTGACAATCCCCTTGTCGGTAACAATCAGAGGACGCGAAACACCCAGCAACTTGAGTTCTTCTGCGAGCAGACTTACAGCGCCGGGATCGAATTGAATGCGGGTAAGATAGGTAATCAGGCTCATGAGCGGCTCTCCGCGTGGGCATAGACGTTTTTGGCGATGATCAGGCGCTGAATTTCGTTGGCGCCTTCGTAAATTTGCGTGATCTTGGCGTCGCGCATCATGCGTTCCACCGGGAAGTCCGCCAGATAGCCGGCGCCACCGTGAAGTTGCACTGCGGTCGTCGTCGAACGCATCGCGGTGTCGCTGCAGAACAGTTTGGCCATCGAGGCAAGCGAGCGGGCTGCTGCCTCGCCGTTATCGATTGCTTCGGCTGCACGATACAGCAGTGCGCGGCCCGCTTCTGTCTCTGTCGCCATGTCGGCCACCATGCCGCGCACCATCTGCAGGCGAGAGATTGTCTCCCCAAACTGCTCGCGCTCCGACGTGTACTTCACTGTCTGATCCAGCGCGCCTTGAGAAATGCCGAGGGCCTGCGCTCCGATCAGCACACGTGTCCAAGTCAGCGAGTCTGTGATGTAGCGATAGCCCTGGTCCGGCTCGCCAATCACGCGATGTTCAGGGAGGCGGCAGTTATCGAATATAACGTCAGCGGTCGGGCTGCCCTTGATGCCCATTTTTGTTTCCCGGGCGCCCAGCGACAGGCCGACATCATCTTTATGGACTGAAAACAACGCCAGTGTTTTTTCGCCTGTGCGGGCCAGAACGGTGTACCAGTCCGAGCGCGTCGCATTGCTGATGAAGCGCTTGCGGCCGTTCAAGATCCAGCCGCCATCGACCTTTTCGGCTTTTGTTTTCAACGCGAATAGGTTGGAGCCGCCATCCGGCTCCGTCAGGCAAATCGACGCCACAGTGTCACCGCCCATAGCTGGGCGTATGACTTCATCGACAAGCCGGGACGAACCATGCTTGGCGACCGGCACAAGCCCTGCCCAGATCACCATCAGCGTCAAGGATGACGTTGCACAGACGCGTCCGAGCTCCTCGAGCGCAATGGTTTGAGACAGAACATCGCCACCCTGCCCTCCGAAGCTTTCCGGGAACGCAAGTGAGACGAGGGACAGATCTTTGAAGGCCTGAAGCGACTCCTCCGGAAACCGGGCCTGCCGGTCGTAATCGGCGGCATGTTTCTCGATTTTGTTGACCGCGAGCCTGCGGACTCCGTCTCGAAAGGCTTCGTAACTTTCCCGATCCATCAGCGATCCTACTCGTCGTGTTGCGGCGTTTCTGCGCCGGTGAGCGTTCAGGACTTCCGGAAGTGAATGGTGTTGCGTCCGACAGCGACGAGTTGCCCGTCCTGATTTACAAGCTCCGCATCTCCGAAGACGTTGTTCTTGGCCGGATCGCAGCCACTGATCTTGAACGTAATGGTGAGCCGGTCACCGATGCGGACAGGATTCAGGAAGCGCACGCGATCGTATCCGTAAGACACCGCAGGACGATTGACCTGCTCCAGAAAGCGGCATGACGCGCCAGCGATCAGTCCGACCAGCATTGACCCCTGCGCCACGCATCCCCCTAGTCCGTGCGCCTCCGCGTAGGCCTGATCGGTATGGTTGGGGTGGTCGTCTCCGGTGATTGTCGCGAAACCCGTAAGATCCTCCGCTCCAATCAGTTTGACCATTTTGGCTTCGGTTCCGACCAGTGATTCGACGGACCCATTTGCTGTATTGCCGATGTCGCTTTTACTGTTTTCCATGGCGTAACTCTCAACTGCTTCGTGTGATTTTCTGCTCGCAAATTGATCAATCTTATCGGTCGAAAATCCTGCCTGAATGCATTTCAAATGCGGCAAGTGCGTGCGGTGATCCTAAAATCAAACCGGAATGGGTAGTTTTGATTATTGGCTGTCGGCATCGGTCTGTGTGCGATTGACTGGCGTCTGACGGATTGAGCTGAGCGGCATCAGGCCGCTAAGCTCATGAGTGCTGGACCTACCTGTAGAATAGCGAAGGCAGTGCCAGCGAAATTTGAGGAACGAATGTCACCAGGGCCAAGACGACGAGCATAACGATGAGCTGCGGCCAGATTGCCTTGGAAATGGCGCCCAATGAAAGTTTCGAAATCGCCATGCCCACGAACAGGCAATAGCCAATCGGTGGGATAGCCATGCCCATCGCGACATTGGTGACGATGATCGTTCCGAATTGGATCGGATCCATCCCGATCTGCTGCGAGATGGCGATGAACATCGGCCCCAAGATGACCATGATCGCGATCTCGTCCATGACCGCGCAGGCAATAATGATAGCGATATTAAGAACGACCAGAACCAGCCAAGGTTCGGAAATGCCGGTAACCAGAAACTCGGCGGCGCGAACCGCAAGACGCTCCTGTGCAATCAGCCATCCGAAGCCAGACGACGCGGCAATGATAAACATGATCATCCCGGACGTTTTGGCGGCCGCAATAATGATACCTGGCAGGTCCTTCAGGCCGATGCGACGTTCGACGAATACGCCAACGATAATGGCGTAGAAACAACTCGCAACGCCGGCCTCAGTGGGCGTAAACACGCCGGTATAGATTCCACCAAGCACCAGAAATGGAGCAAGCAGAGCCCATATACCTTGTCGAAAAGCCTGGGCGATCTCCCGCCTGCTGGCTCTCGGTTGCAGCGGAATATTGTGTCGTTTGGCATGGAACCAGGTGATGACCATGAAGCCAACGATCATCAACAAGCCCGGCACAACACCTGCCACAAACAGCTGCGCGATAGACGTCTCGGCTATAACAGCCCAGATGATCGCAGCAATTGATGGCGGAATAATCGGTCCCAAGACGCCTGCGCTAACAGCCAGACTGGTCGCGAATGGCTTGGAAAAACCTCGTTCGACCATGGCCGGAATGAGGATGGAGCCCACCGCCGCAGTCGTGGCTGGCGCTGAACCGGAAATTGCCGCAAAAATTGCGGCAGCAACGATTGCTACATGCCCCAGGCCGCCTCGCAGATGCCGGACCAGCACGTCCGCAACGTTGATAATGCGCTGGGAAAGGCCACCACGCGTCATGATCTCGCCTGCGAGCATGAAGAATGGGATAGCCAGAAGACTAAATGACTGCGTCCCCCCAAGCATCATCTGGGGCAACACAATCAGGTCTATGTCCGCGACCAGAAGGGCAGCCATGGTGCACAGTCCCAACGCGATCGCGAAAGGAACACCAAGGACGAGCAGCAGGGCAAATCCCGCTGTGAGGATCAGCGATACTTCAGACATCCAACATCTCGCCGGGCTCTGAACGCGGCCCCCAAATTACCCGTTCGACAGCGAAGAATGTGATCAGGGCGCCCGATATTGGGAGCGCCGCATAGAGCCAAATCAGCGGATAGCCGATGGCCGCGGAGCGCATGACGGATGACTCGATGGCATATCGAGAGCCAGCGAAAACCAGCGCCACGCCCAATATCGCGCACAACACATCCACGCCACGCTGATGGATGGGCTTCCAGCGCTCAGGCAGGTTTGCCGAAACGACAACCAGACGTGCGTGAAAGCCCTCCCGCACGCCGAGCGGCGCGATAAGCAGAATCGACCAGCTGAACATGGCCAGTGCAACCTCGTCAGGCCAAGGCAGCGTGATCGAAAAACCGTATCGCAGAACGACCTGGAGCCCCAAGGAAAGGAGCATGACGAGGGTCGTGACGACGACTGCTCCAACAAGCAGTCGCGCCAGAGACTCACTCAGTTTCCCGATAAGCCACATCGCAGGTTCTATCGGCTATTGAACAATGGCGAGTGCTTCGTTCATCAAATCACTGCCGATAGCTTTCCGGTACTTTTCATAGATAGGCCGTACAGCCTCGCGGAACTGCGTAACATCCTGGATTTGGTTGACCTGCATACCCCTGGCCGTAAGGCCGTCTACTGTCGCAGATTCAACCTCCTGCTGGCGAACTCGCTGCTCAGCGACCGCATCGCGTGCGGCATCGCGAACGATTTGTTTCAGGTCGTCAGGCAGCCGGTCAAACGACCGCTTCGACATCAGCAGGTTCGCGACAGAGTAAGTGTGCTTGGTCAGGGATAGATATTTTGCCACTTCATAGTATTTCGCGGCGTCGACCAGAGCGATCGGCATCTCGAGGCCATCGATGGTGCCCTGCTGTACCGCCATGAACGTCTCGCCCCATTCCATCGGGATGGCATTGCCGCCAAGCCTGGAGAACATGTCGATATACACCGGATTCTGCATCACTCTGTATTTGACCCCGGTAACATCCTGTGGGGTCTCAACAGGGCGAACGTTGTTGACCATGCTGCGGTAGCCGCCCTCCATATATCCGAGAACGACAATGCCTTTCCCGCTCAACTTCTCCGCCAAAATTTCTCCAGGGCGCCCATCAAGAACGGCGTAGGCCTGCTTTTCATTACCATAGAGGAAGGGCAGATCGTTGATCTGGAAGGCGGGTTCCAATTGCGATACGACCGCATTGACAATCACACCGGCATCCACGGTTCCGAAGCGAAGTCCCTCCAGCAGTTGGCGCTCATCGCCGAGCTGGCGATTGGGATAGGTGACAACCTCGATGCGTCCGGCAGATCGCTCCTCAACCAGGCGTTTGAACGCATTTGCGCCGATGGCGTAGGGGTCTACCTTGCTGTCAGGCGTGACCCACCCCAGCTTGATGTTGAACTCCGCCGCAACTGCAGTGCCACTGGAAATCACTACCGCAGCCAGTGCGGACAATACGGATATTTTCAACGACCGTCTTTTCATTCTCTTCTCCCTAGTTCTGCTCAATATGGACGTTTGCGTTTGGATGACTTTGTTATCGTTTAAAACGTGGGCGCGATGCCGCGACTTCCTCGCGCGGATTGGCGATGGCGGCTAAGGCAATTGCGGTGAATTTCACGAAATCGACGATACGAAAGAGTTCGAGAAATTCACCGCAGATCACCCCATGTTGGCGCGTAGATGCTAACGCGCCTCCTGTCGTTCTGCGGCACGGGCGTAGGCCTCGTTTGTACGGTTTGGGCGAACTACATCTGATGATGTCGGGGGATAGTGCTGCCACGCTCATGCGCCGATAACCTCACTGCGTCCCTCCAGACCTCCACGAAGTACCAGCAAGCATTCGAGGAGATAGTAACTCCCCCAGATGAGTTCATTTGCCGTGGCCACCCTATTGCGCATGTCAAAACAACCATCGGCCAGAAGACCAACAGGACGTTTTTGCGTATCGCCGTCGTGAACGAGGTGGCGCTCAACGAGCGCTTCAACCATTAACCGGGCCCGTTCCTTATAGGTGGCCGCCAATTGAGGATCGCGCGTCAGTCGCGACAGCTTGAGTATAGCAGCGGCCGCTATGGCCGTGCCTGAAGTATCTCGGACGCTACCCGCGTCCTGTGCCACATCGAAATCCCAGTACGCCACATGGTCGACTGGTGCATTAGCCAACCACCAGTCTGACACCTTGGTGGCATACGCCAACATGTCCTCCGCTTCAGGCGCCATCCCGGCACACAGCGCGTAGCCAAGCATCGCCCATGCCTGGGCGCGCGCCCACGTCGACGTATCCGAGCTGCCTTTATGGGTGAAGCGCCGGCGGATTTCCCCGGTCTGCGCGTCAAAGGACGCCGATTGAATGACGCGACCGTCGTCCAACACGCAATAACGGGCATTGCCCCTTGCATGCGACAGGGCTATGCGCCGTAAATTCTCATCACCTGATGTACGCGCTGCCCAAAGGAGCAAAGGGCTCGCAATCAAGCCGTCGATGTTCGTATCAGTGTCACTGACCGTGTGGGCTTCTTCAGCATCGCGCCCCAGCGGCATCAGGCCTATCCGCTCGTTAACGGTGGAAGCGAGCGACCTGGCACTTTCGATCGCAAGGCTTTGCCCACGTGTACTGCCGGCTAGGTCCGCACCCAACGCTGCGGCATAGAGAAATAGCAAACCGCGGAATACTGTCCGTGACTCTGCCCTTGGCGCCAACTTCGCCAACCAGTCTTCAGCCGCCGGCCCAAACTGCTGCTCGCCCCGCACTGCATCGGCAAGCCAGAGTTGACCAACCCAGTAACCGCCGGTCCAAAACCCATCGGCAGTGGTCGTCCAATTTCCCGTCACTGGATCGGCGTAGTGAGGGAAGCCCGACAAAGCTGCGCAATTTGTCTGCTCGATGCGCCGAACCATAGCGTGCAGCGCATCATCGATAACAAGTGCCATTGGCAACCGTCCTCCGGGAAGGAAACTTACTAACCAGCCAGTATGTTGTCAATGGCGCTCAATTTCTCAAGAAAATCGGCGTTTTTGATCTGAATTGACGCCCAGGCTCAGTTCGCGATCGTCGCCTTTAGAGCTGCGCGCCCGCCCTCAGGAGTGCATAACTTGGTCGCTCGAACGAACGCGTTCGCGTGCCACAGCCATAGAGCTCCGCTAACCAATGCAGAAACAGGATGAGGCACTGCCGCGGGTGGACGATCTCGTTCAGGAGGGTTCCCGCATCAATGCGAAAACTGGGCTTCGTAGCTCGCATGTGCTGCGAGGGCCGGTTCCCGCCCTTCCACTTCCCGGGTGTCGCAACCGAGTGCGGATTTCGTGTTTGGTGACGACGTGGCCGCGTGAGGGTCGTCCGCCGCGAATTGAGTGTGCTCGGGAGATCCGGTTGGTGACGCGGATCTCACATAGCCGTCGTCGCGGCGGGACTGAGGCACTTCAAGGCGGTCACGAACGAGCTGATGCCGCCACTACGCAGCGGGACGTACGGTTTTTCCATCCGGCGGCATAGGCGTTTGACGATGGCGACGGCTTGATGGCTGACGCAGTCGACCGGAAACACGACCACGTCGGCGCGACTGACAAGACCTTCGAGCAAACCGCCTCGCTCCTCGATGCCTCCGTCATGGTGGAGGAAGTGCAAGCCACGATGCTCGCCGAGCGTGCGAAGATGGTTGAGCTGATTTTGCCGACCGCCGACATAAAGTAGTGAAATGCCGTCCAGCGAAATGGGCGGCAAAATGGTCTCGTCTCCATCATCTCTGCCGTGAGGCAGGATGTCGGCCTCGAGGGCATCCAGTTCCTGCGATAGCACAAGCGCACGCTGTTCCGCGTCGTTGCGGATGCGTCGCTCCTCGGCCAGATCGTTGCTGGCGCGCTGCAGCTGCTTTTCAATCGATTGCCGCCGCCGCGCTTCACCGGCCAGCCGCCGTTCGAGATCCGTGACCAGTTTGGTCAGTGTTCGTTTCTCGTCGGTTTCGTCAGCGAAGCCGTTTTCGGAAATTCTACGGGCAAGCAGCGCGTTGAGATCGCGGATCTTGGCATCGCGCGATGTCAGCCCGTCCCGCAATTGTTCCTGCTGCCGCTGCAGTTTTTCTCTCAGCGCGACGTTCTCGGTCTCAAGGTCATTGAGGCGACGGATATCGGCGCGATTTGAGGCGCCTACGAGATGCGAGATCATGTGGACCTCGCCAAAGACATCGCGAATGACGTCTTCGTCAGCGGCTGGATGTGTCAGCGCGGCCCAGTAGGCGCCTGGGATTTCCCCCCTCTTGGCCGCTTCAGTCCAGAGCGCACGAACTTCGCTGGCCGTTTTTGCTTTGGCGAACTGGTTGATCGCGGTCTTGTGCCGTTTGTCGAGCGCTTTGTTCAGCAGCTTGGCGGCAGAATCCCTTTGTGCGGCCAGCAGCACACCTTGCCCGTGCAGCTGATGATCGCTCACCCCGTCGGTCGCAAGGCCGGCCTTTATGAGGATCTGCTTCAGTTCACCCGTTGAAAGGCAGGTGCCGATAATCGAGCAGTGAAAATTGCGATTGAGATCCCAGATCTTCGACCTGCGCGGCGCTTCTGGCGCTGGAGAGTCGGCAGATTGTCTGAGCCGCAACCCTCTCGCGTTCAAGTCTATGCTGGTTGCAAGGCCGCGGGCATTGACGGCGTGTTGCAGCCTTTCGAGGTTGAAGCGCGGGAACTTCGTCATGTGGCGGTATCGATATATCCGATTGAATATAGCGATGGTGACAGATCTAGCCTGACTCGGCAAGCACCCGCTTATAGACCGGCGCGCGCAGGACGACTGCTGGCTGGCGCTAACACCTACGGGTGCTGCGAAAGGAAGGATCGTGCCGTATGGCCGCTTGCGCTATATTGGCGTAAATATTTCGCATCAGTCGCTGCCAACGGAGATCCAGCCGATGAAAATCAGTGCTCGTAACCGTCTCAAGGGCCGTATCGTCAATGTCACGAAAGGGCAAACCACAGCGCATGTGCGCATCGACATCAATGGTGCGATCGTGACGGCCTCGATCACCAACGAGGCGGTCGATGAACTCGGGCTTGCGGTGGGGCAGGACGCCTACGCGGTCATCAAAGCTTCGGATGTCATGGTGGCCGTCGACGACTGAGCGGTTCACATGGTCAGACGCAACGAAATTCGCGAGGGCGAGGTCTCCGTAACCTTTCCCGAAACGATGGATGCCGGCGTGGTGTTCATCGGCCGCATCCACACGCCTTGGAAAGATAGGCTGCAGTGTCCACGGCAGGGGCGCCAGGACGGCCCGATCTGCCGTATCGAGATATTCGAACCGTGGGTCGCCGCCCTCGATGGCATGGCGCAGTACGAGCACCTGGAAGTGCTGTATTGGCTGCACATGTCCCGCCGCGATCTGGTCCTGCAAAGTCCGCGGTCCGACGGCACGGTGCGCGGCACGTTCTCGCTGCGCACACCCGTGCGTCCCAATCCGATTGCGACGCATATCGTCTCGCTGGTGCGGGTGGAGGGCGCCAATGTGTTCGTGCGCGGCATGGACTGCCTCGATGGCACACCGCTGCTCGATCTGAAGCCGGATCGCGCCGGGTTTACGCCGCTGGCGCCGGCTCAGCCCGGAGATTTCGAGGTCGGTACGTCATGATCAACCGGCGGTCGTTTCTGGGCGCGACGGCGACGTTGCCGTGGGCTCAATATGCCGTGGCACGCGCGGATGTGCTCAACGATCATGCCGGGCGAACCATCGCCGCGCCCTCTGCGGTCCAGCGCGTCTTTCCCGCCGGCCCACCTGCCGCGATCCTGCTGTATACGCTGGCGCCGCAGCTTTTGCTCGGCTGGCCGCGTGCTCTGGCACCAGACGTGAAGGCATTCCTGCTGCCGGATGTCGCCGGTCGTCCCGAGGTTGGACGGCTGACCGGGCGTGGCAATACCGCCAATCTCGAAGCCGTTCTTCAGGCCAAGCCGGATCTCATCCTGGACGTCGGGACGATCTCCGACACCTATACGAGCCTTGCGGATCGCGTGCAGTCGCAGACTGGCATTCCGTATGTGCTGCTCGACGGCCGGCTGGAAGCGACGGCAACCGCATACCGGACGGTTGGCGCAATCGTCGGCGAGAGCGAGAGGGCGGAGCGCCTCGCCACCTACGCCGACAACACGCTCAACACCATCCGCACGCGCATCGCAACGATCCCGGAGGCGCAACGCCCGCGCGTTTACTTTGGGCGTGGATCGCGCGGGCTCGAGACTGGACTGTCCGGATCGATCAACGTCGAGTCGCTGGCTGTCATGGGCGCGCGCAACGTGGCTGGCGAGCGCAAGGGCGGTCTGGCGACGGTATCTCTGGAACAGGTTCTGGCCTGGAATCCCGAGGTGATCGTGACCATCGACCAGGCGTTTTTCCGCGCGGTGCGCCAGGATGCGGCTTGGTCATCCGTTGCCGCCGTGCGAGCGGGGCGCGTTCATCTTGCGCCGTCGCTGCCGTTCGGCTGGATCGACTTCCCGCCTTCGGTGAACCGTCTGATCGGGCTGCACTGGCTCGGTCGCGTCCTTTATCCGGATCACTTCAAGGACGACATACGCGCTCTTGCTGCGTCGTTCTATCGTGAGTTCTATCATGTCGATGTGAGCGCTTCGGAGTTGGACACGATCCTCGCGGAATGACATCGCAATCGCACAGATATGCGCGCGGGCTGGCGATCGCGGCTGGCATCCTGGTGCTGGCGATTGCCGCTGCGTTCGCGTTTGGCCGCTTTCCGGTCGGTGTGGCCGATGTCATCCGCTCGGTGTTCGCCAAGGTGACCGGAGCGCCGTCATCACTGCCGGATGCCGTGGAAACCGTGATCTGGCAGGTCCGGGGACCGCGTATCATTGCAGCGGTTCTGGTGGGCAGTGCGCTGGCAGCGGCTGGCGCCGCGTTTCAAGGTTTGTTCCGAAATCCGCTGGTGTCTCCCGACATCCTGGGCGCATCCTCGGGCGCCGCGCTTGGCGCTGTCGTTGGCATCTACTTTTCGCTCGGCGTGCTGGGCATCCAGGCGTTGGCGTTTGCCGGTGGATTGGCGGCGGTCGCAGCGGTTTATCTCATCGGGTCTTCGCTGCGCGGTGGCGATACGATCCTTGTGCTCGTACTGACCGGCGTCGTCGTTGGAGCGCTGCTTGGCGCAGGCGTCGGCCTGGCGAAGTATCTGGCCGATCCCTACAACCAGCTTCCGGCCATGACGTTCTGGCTGCTCGGTAGTCTGGCCGCAACGACGCCCGCGGATCTGCTGCCGCTGCTTGGTCCGGTCCTGGCCGGCATTCTTCTTCTCTACGCATTGCGCTGGCGCATGAACGCCATGTCGCTGCCGGAGGAAGAAGCACGCGCGCTTGGTTTGCCGACTGGGCCATTGCGGCTCGCCATCGTCGCGGCGGCGACGCTCATCACGGCGGCCAGCGTGTCCGCCGCCGGCATTATCGGCTGGGTGGGGCTGGTGGTGCCACATCTGGCGCGTTTTCTGGTCGGCCCGAGTTTCCCGGTGCTTTTGCCAGCATCTGCGATCCTCGGCGGCGGCTACCTGCTGCTGATCGACACCATGGCGCGGACATCAGCCACGGTCGAAATCCCGCTCGGCATCCTGACTGCGGTTATCGGTACACCGTTCTTCATCGCGCTGTTGCGGCATGCTGGGCGGAGCTGGTCGTGATCCTAGAGGCACGCAATCTCAGCTTTGGCTATGGCAACCAGGTCGTTGGGCACGGTCTTGATGTGCAGGTTGCGACTGGCGAGGTGGTGGCGCTGCTTGGCCCCAACGGCGGCGGTAAGACGACGCTGCTCAAAACGCTGCTTGGCCTCCTGGCGCCGCTGGCAGGCGAGGTACGCATTGATGATCGCGCCCTGCATGCTCTCGCGCTACGCGAGCGCGCGCGGCTGCTGGCGTATGTTCCCCAGGTGCACGCGGGAACATTCGCTTTCACGGTGCGCGATGTCGTACTGATGGGGCGCAGTGCCCATGGCGATCTGTTTTCGCCACCCTCGCAGCGCGACCGCGAGGCTGCGCAAGCAGCGCTTGACCGACTGGACCTGTCACATCTTGCCGAGCGTGCCTACACGATGATTTCCGGCGGTGAACGTCAGCTCGTGCTGATTGCACGTGCATTGGCGCAGCAGCCGCGCTTCGTCGTGCTCGACGAGCCAACCGCCAATCTCGACTTCGGCAACCAGGGCAAGGTGATGCGCGAAATCCGCACGTTGGCGTCGGACGGTCTCGGCATTATCTTCTCAACGCATGATCCCAATCACGCCCTGCGCCATGCCGATCGCGCGCTGCTGATCCGGGACGGCCAGTGCGTCTCGATCGGCCGCGCCTCGGATGTGCTGACCGAGCAAAATCTCAACGACCTTTACGGCACCACCGTCGAGGTCATTCGCAACGGTTCGCAGCAGGCGTTTGTCGTCGGATAGCCGCCGACGCTCTGCGGTTCGATATCATCGGCATCGACGCAGGCGGCGGGCTGACTGCGGTTAAGTCACCCTCAACCTGCGGCGGGTTGTGATGAGCTGCAAGACCAGCAGCGCGCGGCGCCAGTTGAAGAAGCGGGGCACGCGTCGACAGTACCGGCGAAAAGAAGCCCCATAGACCTTTTCCAGCCACGGCTCCTCGCAGAGCACCATCAGCACATAGACCGCCATCATCGCCGCGCAGAGCAGATACGTCCCGCCGCCGTCTATCGTCACCGCAAGACAACCGTAGACGACGACCAGCATGGCGTTCTGCGGGTTGCGGCTCCAGCGGTAGATGCCGCCGGTGACAAGACCGTCGCGGGCCCCATAGCTGTTGTCACGGCCAAGCACGCGAAAGGCGTAGATGAACAGCGCGGTGGAGCTGATAAGTGCGGCGAACGCTATCGCGCGCAACCAGAGCGGCAGGCCGAGATAGCCGGCTGTATCGAACGCGGCCATGATGAAGCAGAGCAGGTTGAGCCCGCGGAACAGCGGCCAGAATACGTAGCTCTGCCACGATCGGGGCCCTGGTGTCGGCCAGATGCGGAAGGTGGCGCTCAGATACGTCGAGAGCAGCAGGGAGAGCAGCACCCCCGCCACCACCAAACCGATTACAAGTATGGCCGTCGCCATGCATCACGCCTTCATGTCGCCGTTCGCCGCGGCTGCTCGGAGCGAGTCGTTCGGCTCGGAGTTTAGCCTCAGTCGATCCCATGGCGCTACGCTATCGGGCGCGATCGATGACACGGCAGCGTTCGACCAGGGCTCCGCATCTGAAATGGCCATTGCAGCAATGCGCGTTGATGGCCCGTCGCCCCGGAACCTTGGCGTTGTCTTGAGCGTTAGCTAACGTCGAACAGCGCAAAATGGGATTTCATGGCCAACAAATCTACCGACCAGCCAACGCTTCCGACCCATGGTGCTGCAACGCTGCCGAGCGTTGAAGTCGACAGCTACAATTTGGAAGTTGAGGACGACGACGGCTTTGTCGGTGACAAGGCAAGCCGGCGGGCTTTCTGGGAAATCGTGGACAAGTGGCGCAAGCCGCTGCGCGAACTTGGCGAGGACCCGTTTGGCGAAACCCCGACCGATGAGATTGGCCGCAAGAAGCTGGAAGCGATCCTGGCAAAAGGTGAGCCTGAGGCGGCCGGCCTGGTGCAAAGCGCAGTCGAGGAGTTTGCGCAGCAGCTTGCCAAGGTCATTCGCCGGTTCATGCGGCAGAAGTCGTGGCAGGACACCCAGTGCGTCGTCATCGGCGGCGGCTTCCGCGCCAGCCGCGTCGGCGAGCTGGCCGTCGGCCGTTGCAGCCTGATCCTGAAATCCGCCGATGTGCCGATCGACCTGAAGCTGATTGCCAACGATCCGGACGATGCCGGCTTGATCGGTGGCGCGCATCTGCTGCCGGCCTGGATGCTGAACGGCTACGATGCAATTCTGGCTGTCGATATCGGCGGCACCAACATCCGCGCCGGTTTGGTCGAACTCAATCTCAAGAAGTCCAAGGACCTTGCCAAGGCCGTGGTGGAGTTTTCCGAGGTTTGGCGTCACGGCGACGAGGACATCGGTCGTTCCGACGCCGTCGATCGCCTGAACGATATGCTGAAGGACCTGTGCCGGCGTGCCGATAAGGAATCGATGAAACTTGCGCCGGTTGTCGGGATTGCTTGTCCCGGTGTGATCGATAGCGACGGCTCGATCGAACGAGGCGCGCAGAACCTTCCCGGCAATTGGGAAAGCAGCAAATTCAATCTGCCCAAAGCGATCCGCGAGGCGATCCCGGAGATCGGTCAGCACGAGACCATGATCGTCATGCACAACGACGCCGTGGTGCAGGGACTCAGCGAGTTGCCTCGTATGAAGGATCTCGACCACTGGGGCGTTCTGACGATCGGCACCGGTCTCGGCAACGCACGCTTCACCAACCGCGATCGCGACCAGAAGTCGTCGCGCAAAAGCTGAGCCGGCCCGGAGCGCGATCTCTGTCGACGATCTCAGAAGTCCGAGGCAATCCCACCCTTTTCCCAGTCGCCGAAGCGCACAGGATCGGGCCCATCGCGGCCGCCAACCTCGGTTGGCCGCTGTTCGTTGGCGGCTGCGCGGCGGCGTTCCTCGGCCTCCTTCAAGGCGCGCTGGGCGGCGGGTGTGAGTTGACGTTGCGGTTGAGCCGCGCCATCCGCAGCCTTATCCGGCCCGCCGTTAACATTTTCAGGGTCGTTCATTGTTAATCGCGGCCTTTCCACGCCTCTTGCGCTGCACCAGCCCCATATACCATTTAGTGGACAATCGTGTCTGTGACGCGGGCGTCGCCGGAACCGTTCCGGTGGGTTTGCCGAGCGCGGGCGCGTGATTGGGAGATATCGGCGATGAGCAGCTATATCAAGACCGGCGTCCTGCTTGCGGCGCTGACAGCGATCATGGTGTCCCTGGGTGCCCTTGTCGGCGGCCAGACCGGGCTCGTGATCGCGTTCGTCATTGCGCTTGGCATGAATGCGTTCAGCCTGTGGAACTCCGACCGCATGGTTCTGCGCATGCATGGTGCGGAGGAGGTCGATGAGCGCTCAGCGCCGGAATATTACAACATGGTACGGGAGCTGGCGCAGCGCGCCAACCTGCCCATGCCGAAGGTCTACATCATGCACGCCGACCAGCCGAATGCGTTCGCGACCGGCCGCAGCCCGTCGCGCGCGGCTGTGTGCGCGTCCACCGGCTTGCTGAACATGCTGGACCGCGAGGAAGTCGCGGGCGTGATGGCGCACGAACTGGCGCACATTTCCAATCGCGACACGCTAATCATGACGGTTGCCGCGACGATTGCCGGTGCCATCACCATGTTCGCCAACATGATGCAGTTCAGCATGTTGTTTGGCGGCCGCCGGGAAGGTGGCGGCTGGCTCGGCGTGATCGGTGCGCTCGCCGCGATCATCCTGGCGCCGCTGGCCGCGATGCTGGTGCAGATGGCGATCAGCCGCTCGCGCGAGTATCAGGCGGACAGGATGGGCGCGGAAATCTGTGGTGAACCGATGTGGCTGGCGTCCGCGCTGCAGAAGATCGAGCATTATGCGCGTCAGATCGTGAATCCGGCTGCCGAGGCTTCTCCGACGACCGCGCATCTATTCATCATCAACCCATTGTCCGGACAGGGCATGGACAACCTGTTTTCCACCCATCCCAACACGGCCAACCGGATCGCAGAGCTGCAGAAGCTGGCGGGGCATATGGGGCAGGGCGGCGGCGTCATGAGCCAGCCGTCGTATCCGCAGGGTGGCAGTCAGCGCGGACCCTGGGGTTAAATTCGCATGAGCACGACCGACACCCGGACGGCGCGGCGGCCGTCAGCCAACGCGCCGCGCCGTACGCCGCCTGGACTGCCGGCGCGCCAGCTGGCCGTGGATCTGATCGGAGCCATCCTGGCCAAGGGGCGCACGCTTGACGACGCGCTGGCGTGGGCAACAGGTCATGCAGCGTACGGTTCGCTGCCCACCAATGATCGCGGATTGGCGCGCCTGATCGCGGCGACCGTGATGCGCCGCCTCGGCCAGCTCGATGCCATCATCGATACGTTCATCGATCGTCCGTTGCCGGCGAACAGTGGCTCTCTGCGGCCGATTCTGTATGCGGCGGCGGCGCAACTCGTGTTTCTCGGCATCGCCCCGCATGCGGTGATCAATCTGGCTGTCGAACAGACGCGGTCCGATCCGCGCGCACGCCGGTTCGATCGCCTGACGAACGCCGTGCTGCGCCGTGTTTCGGAGCGCGGGCTGGAGATCGCGGCGACGCAGGATGCCGTGCGCCTGAACATTCCCGACTGGTTGTGGGAGAGCTGGACGGCCGCCTATGGTGAGCCGTTGACGCGCGCCATCGCGGAAGCCTCGCTGCGGGAAGCGCCGCTGGATATCACGGCCAAGAGCGATGCCCAGCATTGGGCGCAACAGCTTGAAGGGCTGGTGCTGCCGACAGGTTCGATCCGGCGTGAGAATACTGGCCGTGTTGAGGACCTGCCGGGCTTTGCCGAGGGCGCGTGGTGGGTCCAGGATGCCGCCGCGGCGCTTCCGGTGAAGCTGCTCGGCGATGTGGCGGGACTGCAGGTTGCCGACCTGTGCGCCGCGCCGGGCGGCAAGACGTGTGAACTCGCGGCCGCGGGCGCGCATGTGACATCTGTCGATATCTCTGCCCAGCGTCTGCGGCGGCTGCGCGAGAACCTTGCGCGGTTGAACCTCGAAGCCGAAATCATCGAGGCCGATGTTGCGACGTGGCAGCCGGACAGGCTGTTCGATGCCGTTGTGCTCGATGCGCCCTGCCTCGCGACGGGGACGATCCGCCGACACCCCGACATTCTGCGCCTGAAGCGCGCCAAGGACGTTGAGCGGCTGGCCCAGTTGCAGGCCCGACTGCTCAGCCACGCGGCGGAATTGGTGCGGCCGGGCGGCCTGCTCGTCTACTGCACGTGCT
>JAEZBU010000072.1 GCA_023426855.1 Pseudomonadota bacterium
AACAACGAACAGCCCCACGCAAGGCGATGGATGTGGCAGCGTGGCGCAACGGCAACGGATTTTCGATTCGCGAATCAAGAGTATGCTCAGAAACGACTGAACTTGCGGGCGAATATTCTGATGTCGCACAAAATCCATGATCAAGGTTCCAGCGCCCAGAATCGGCTAAAATCCGCAGTATTCGGCCTAAATTCATGGGGATAGCCAAAGGATTACAGGTTGGCGACATGAGGATAAGCTCAACTTATGCGTGCATTGTGGTGGGTGCTGGCCCCGCTGGATTGGCAGCCGCGCTGTCGCTGGCGCACGCCGGCGCGCAAGTGATTTTATCGGCCCAGTCGCCCCCCATCGGCGGATCTACCGATACGCGGACGGCCGCCCTCTTCACCGGCAGCGTTGCCCTACTCGACAATCTCGGCGTGTGGCCGGACGTCGTCACCGAAAGCGCTCCGCTTCGCGCCATCCGCGTCATCGATGACACCGGACGATTGCTGCGCGCGCCCGAAGTTCTGTTCGAGGCCGGAGAAATCGGACTGGACATGTTCGGCTGGAATGTTCCGAACGCGGCGCTGACAGCCGCGCTTTGGGCAGCCGTGAGGCGGCACCCGGCTGTATCCATTGTCGAAACGGCGCGCGTCGCGGATGTCTCGATCGCGGATGACGGCGTCAGCATCACGACAGCCGAAGGCCAGCGCATCACGGCGCACCTGCTGGCCGCCGCCGATGGGCGCAACTCGATAAGCCGTACCGCAGCCGGCATCACCACCAAGAACTGGCCGTATGACCAGGCCGCTATCGCCACGCGCTTTACACACAGCCGGCCACATCATGACGTGTCGACAGAGTTTCATCGCACGGCCGGCCCACTCACGACGGTGCCGATGCCCGGCCTCGCCTCCAGCCTGGTCTGGGTCGAGCGGCCGGATGTCGCCGAACAGTTGACAGCACTCGACGACGCGGGCTTCCGCGCCACGTTGCAGGAACGGCTGCAGGGTTTGCTCGGCAGCGTCGGCGAGATTGGTCCGCGCCGCATGTTTCCCTTGAGCGGCTTGACGGCCGATGTGTTCGGCCAGAACCGCGTCGCGCTGATCGGAGAAGCCGGTCACGTGATACCGCCGATCGGAGCCCAGGGGCTGAATCTCGGCCTGCGCGACGCGGCTGCTCTGGCTGATTGCGTGGCCGACGCCATCGCCGACGGCGAGGACATCGGAGGGACCAACGCGCTGCAGCGCTATCACGATGCGCGACAATCCGATGTCGAAGGCCGCAGTTTCGCGGTCGATGCACTCAACCGCACGCTCCTCAGCAATCTGCTACCGGTCAGTCTTGCGCGCGGATTGGGCCTGCACGTCATCCAAGCAGTCGGGCCTTTGAAGCGCGCCCTGATTCAGCAGGGATTGGAGCCGCCAGGCGCCCGCCCGCGATTGATGCGCGCCCGATCAGATGACTGATTTCAGGTGCTCGGAAATACCTCCTTCGCGTAATTCCGCTTGGTGGTTATGGGCACATTATCGTCTAATTTGATTGCTGGGCTTGATGTTCTAGGGCATTTAACTATCTGCAAGTCATGGCAGAAATCTGCTGATTAAATTGTGCAGTGCGTAATTTCTAAAACTGCAGAAGTAAAAATCGCCGCCCCTATTGTCTGATCCCCGTAGCTGCGTTGCAGCAATAGGCGGGCGGCACGGGAAGAGCGCTCCAGGAGTAAAGGAGAGGGAAGTGACTCAACGAGCCGAAAAGCTTCCAAGCGACTGCGCTGAAATGCTCGAAAATCTGGACGACGTCATCGATTTGCGTGCGGCATATGTGCGCGTTCAGAGCCGTATCGAGCAATATTCCGCATCTGGACGGCCAGTGCCTGAATCGCTGCGGCGCTGTGAACGCGATTTGGTGAGCGAGCTCGCGGCGCATTCACAAGGGCGCTGATTATCCGCTAGAATGCAATTGGAGATCGGCGGACAATCGTCAGCGAGAGGGGCATAGAAAACAGGCCAATTATCAGGCCCCTCCGCTAATCAAGCTGCTGTAACTTTCCCTTTTGCCAACGATGAATTGCGAATGACCGCAGATTTGATCGGCCGCTTTCATCGAACCTGATTTCGCCGAGCACAGTATGCATTGCATTGGCTGCAATGTGCTCGGCCATTTCCAGTGCATTGCGGTTTTTCGTGGCCGAAGCGGCCGAAACGAGCATCTGAACAGCAGCATGCGCGTAAAGCGCGTGACCAGTGCCGTCTTCCGTGAGATGCGCCCTCAACGTCAACAACGTCTCTTGCGCTGCATCACCGGCCAATGACGACAAGTCCGACGTCGCCAAGACATCGCCGCCAAACATGACGATATCGGTCAGCCCTTCACTGCGCAGTTGGCGCGCAATCACACCTGCTTCCACTGGGAAACCGCCGAAATAAAGGATTTCGGCTCCTGCCTGCTTCAGCTTTCCGATCAGCGCACCGTAGTCCTTCTCGCCAGGCCGTATTGGTTCGAGCAGGACCTCTTGCCCGCCTCCGCGATGCAGCGCGCGGCGCGCATCCTCGGCGAGTGTCGCGCCGTACAGCGTCCTGTCATGCACGATAGCAATGCGCTTGCGGGAATAGCGCGCTGCGAGAAACGCGCCAGCCACCTCTCCCTGGCCGTCGTCACCACCGGTCAGGCGGAAGATCGTTGGCCCTGGCCGCGCGCCCCGCGGGCTCGGACCTATCGTTGCGAGCGAAAGATACAGCACGCCGGACGCCGCGTAGATGGCGCTCGCGGCCTCCGAGGCACCGCCACACACGTGGCCTATGACGGCCCGCACGCCCGACTTGACCAGCCGCTGAGCAACGTAGACGGCGGTGGCGCGCACACACGCGTCGTCCTCATAGACGATAGCAAGTTTCAGCGCCGTAGCCCCGCCAAGCGCGTCGAGATCACGTACGGCACGCTCAGCGCCGGCGAGAAGCTGCGCGCCGTAACTGGCGTAGCGGCCGCTCATCGGCCCAACGACGGCGACCGTCAGCGTGCTTTCGGAAGCAGCAGGCGTGCTGGCCACCAGCGCCACCGCAAGCGCAGCCATTCTCAACATCTCGGATCCCAGATTGTCTCGAACTCAGTTCCGATACGAGGAAAATCAGTGGAATACTGAGCAATGTCATGGCCGAGGCAATAGCAACGGCCAGGATCAACATCTCCGATCACCCCAATGCAATGAGGGGAGGCAACCTCCGGTCGCCTCCCCTCACATCTCGATCGATAGCTGGATCAGGCGAGCTTACATCTGCTCGTAAGTGATCTTGCCGTCGCCCTGCTTCTTCCAGACGTACATCGTGTAGTCGGCGTCGGTGCGGTCGCCCTTCTTGTCGAAGGCGATTTCGCCCAGAACGGTCTTGAATGGCTTGCCCGAGCGCGTCGCGGTCGCGACCGCCTTGGGGTCGACAGCGTTCGCCTCGGCAGCAGCCTGAGCGATGATCTGCAGAGAGGCGTAGCCATACAGCGTATAGGCTTCCGGCTTGAAGTTCTTGTCGATGAACTTCTTCACCACCTCAGCCGCTTCCGGCTTCTTCTGCGGATCCGGAGCGAACGTCATCAGCGTGCCTTCGACGCCCGGGCC
>JAEZBU010000355.1 GCA_023426855.1 Pseudomonadota bacterium
CAGGCTGCTCGCCGCGGCCAAACAGACGGCCGAACAGTCCGGGCTTCTTCGGTTGACTGCTCATGCTGCGACCTCGCCCGTCATGACTTCACCTGACAGGCGCGCGCCGTCGCTGCCGCATACCCGGGCGCGTAGCATCGCGCCGGACGGTCCACCCTGCGGCAGCCGGATTTCGGCGAACTGCGGCGTGCGCCCCAGATCATCGCGCTCCATCAGAACTTCAACTTCGCTGCCACGCTGCTGCTCAAGAAAACGGGCCAGCACATGATCGCCGAGATGGCGCAGGCGTGCTGCGCGCGCCTTGACCGCGGTGCCGTTGACCTGCGGCATGCGCGCGGCCGGCGTGCCCTTGCGCGGCGAGAACGGGAAAACATGCAAATAGACCAGACCGCATTCCTCGACGAGACGCAGCGTTTGCGCGAAGTGCTCCTCGGTCTCGGTTGGAAACCCGGCGATCAGATCAGCACCGAATGCGATGTCGGGCCGCAACCGGCGCGCCTGCTCGCAGAAGGCAATCGCTTCGGCCCGCAGATGCCGGCGCTTCATGCGCTTCAGGATGAGATCATCACCTGCCTGCAGCGACAGGTGCAGATGCGGCATCAGGCGAGGCTCTTCCGCGATGGCATCCAGCAAATGCTTGTCCGCTTCAACCTGATCGATCGACGACACCCGGAGCCGGTCCAACTCGGGCACATGCTTCAATATCTGACGCACGAGACGGCCAAGTGACATCTCTCCCGGCAGATCGCGGCCATAGGACGTGATGTCGACGCCAGTCAGCACCACCTCGCGATAGCCGCCTTCTACCAGCCTGCGGATCTGGGCGACGACCTCACCTGCGGCCACCGACCGCGACGGGCCGCGACCATAGGGAATGATGCAGAATGTGCAGCGGTGATCGCAACCGTTCTGGACCTGGACGTAGGCGCGGGCGCGCGTACCGAAGCCGTCGATCAGATGCGGCGCGTTCTCGCGCACGCTCATGATGTCATTGACCTGCACCCGCTCGGCCGCGGCGAGGCTAAGTCCCTGGAACGTATCCGCCTTCACCTTCTCGCCATTGCCGATCACATGATCGACCTCGGTCATCGCGGCGAACAGCTCGGGTTCGACCTGCGCCGCGCATCCGGTGACGATGACTTTGGCGTCCGGTCGCTCGCGACGCAGCTTGCGGATAGTCTGTTTGGCTTGGCGAACCGCTTCCGCCGTCACGGCGCACGTATTGACGATGACCGCGTTGTCCAGCCCAGCCGCAGACGCGTGCTGGCGCATGAGTTCCGACTCATATGCGTTCAGCCGGCAGCCCAGAGTGATGACAGTTGGCTCAGACATCGCAAACAATCAAAAATTCATAGGGAGCAAACCTACCCACAACCCCATGATGCGCCATGTCGAGCCGTGCCAAGTCCGCGCGAAATCGGGAGATTATCGCAAAGCTGATGTAAGCGGTAAAAGCACCCTTGGGTAGAGTGATCCCCCACTATGCCGTCGCTTTCATGGCGAGCGGCAGGTCCAGTTGCCCTTCGTATTCGAATTCGGCCGGCCCACGCATCAGGATGCGGTTGCCAGCGGTCCATTCAATATGCAGGACGCCGCCCGGCAACGTCACCGCGACCGTTCGACCGGTACGCCCGGTCCGCGCGGCAGACACCGCCGCCGCACAGGCCGCCGAACCGCAGGCGCGCGTCAGCCCGGCGCCACGCTCCCAGGTGCGCAATGTCAGGCTGGAGGGCGACGTCACTGTCGCCAGCGAGATGTTGGCGCGCTCCGGAAAGATCGGATGATTTTCAAGCAGCGGACCGAACCGGCCGAGATCGTAGGCCGCCACATCGTCCACCCAGAAGATCGCATGCGGATTGCCGACATTGACCACCGACGGCGAATGCAGCACGGGCTGATCGATCGGACCGATCTGCAGCTCGATCTTGCGCGTGTCCTGGAACGGTTCAGCCAGCGGAATGTCCGCCCAGCCGAACCGCGGCTCGCCCATGTCGACCGTGATACTGTCTGCGCTCTCGACCACGACATCGAGAATGCCGCCGCCGGTTTCAAACTTCAGGCTGCCGCGGCCGATCTGTTCCGCCACCACCAAACCGATGCAGCGCGTGCCGTTGCCGCACGCGCCCGCTGCCGACCCATCCGTGTTGTAGATCCGCACAAATGCCTCGGTGCCAGCACTCCTGGGATCATGCAAAACCATGAGCTGGTCGAAATGCGACCTGGGGTTCGACGCCATCGCGCGCGCCTCGGCATCGGTCAGAACCCGTCCACTGCCGCGCAGATCGACCATGACGATCTCGTTGCCGAGACCGTTCATCTTGCGGAAGTGGATGGTGTCGCTGTTCGTCATGCCCCCATATAGGATGGAGCGCACGCGGAATACAATCGGGAGCATCAATGCCGGAAGGCGGCCCACAGCCAGCATCACCCTGGGTGACGCGCTTTCTGCCCGGTGTCGCCAAGGGCGGCAGCGTGCTTGATATCGCGTGCGGCAAGGGCCGCCATCTGCGACTGGCGCATGCGCACGGCCATCCTGTGATCGGCATAGACCGGACGTTGGCGGGTGTCGCGGACCTAGTGGGCCAGCGCGGCATCACACTCATTGAGGCAGACTTGGAGGCAGGGCAACCGTTCCCACTCGCTGGCCAGACATTCGCCGGCGTGATCGTCACCAACTACCTGTGGCGGCCGATCCTGCCGGATATCGTCTCGGCGGTGGCCGACGACGGCGTTCTCATCTACGAGACCTTTGGCATCGCCCAGGCCCGCTATGGCCGTCCGTCCAACCCGGATTTTCTGTTGCAGCCTGGTGAGTTGCTGACCGTCGCTGCGCCGCGACTGACCCCCGTTGCCTTCGAGGACGTCACGCTCGATAACCCGCCCCGAGCCGTCCAGCGCATCGCTGCGGTCGGCCCATCCCACCGTTGGCTGACCGATCCACCGCTCGCCATCTCGTGAAAGCCTCAGGGTTGGCCTGCGCGGTCGCAGTGCCCATCTGCATGGGATCAACCACGACCATCGACCGACGCCCCAGGAGGCTCAATGCGCCCACTGCTCGCCGCCCTCGCCAGCCTGACCATCGCGCCCGCAGCCATGGCGGTGCAAACCGATGCGCCGAAGGCTCCCAAAAGCGAGATCACGGTCGAGACCGTCGCGGAGGGTCTCGTACGTCCGTGGGGCTTCCAGTTCCTGCCCGACGGCCGGATGCTGGTGACGGAACGGCCGGGAACGCTGCGCATCGTCGGCAAAGACGGCGGATTGTCCGAGCCGGTGCAGGGCGTACCGAAGGTCGAAGCGCGGCAACAAGGCGGCCTGCTCGACGTGGCGTTGGCACCGGATTTCGCATCGACCGGCATCATCTTCTTCAGTTACGCCGAGCCGCGCGACAAAGGCCTCAACGGTACGGCCGTCGCACGCGCGCGCCTCGTTGAAGACGGCAAAGCCGCGCGGCTTGAAGACGTCGGGGTCATCTTTCGCCAGGAGCCTGGATTGGCCAGCGGCCTGCATTTCGGCTCGCGCATCGCCATCGCGCCCGACGGCAAGCTGTTCGTGACGCTCGGCGAGCGTTTCCAGATGCAATATGCGCAGGACCTGTCGCGGCACTGGGGCAAGGTGGTGCGCATCAATCCGGACGGTTCAGTGCCTGACGACAACCCGTTCGTCGGCCAGGACAAAGCGCGTCCGGAAGTCTGGTCCTACGGCCATCGCAACCCGCAATCGGCCGCGATTCATCCCGAAACCGGCGAACTGTGGGTCATCGAACACGGCGCGCGCGGCGGCGACGAGATCAACATCCCGCGCAAGGGCCTGAACTACGGCTGGCCAGTGATCAGCTACGGCACACACTATAACGGCCAGACCATTCCGCGCGAACGCGCCGGCATGGAGCAGCCACTCTATTATTGGGATCCGTCGATCGCGCCATCGGGCATGGCCTTCTACACCGGCGATCTGGCGCCGCAGTGGAAGGGCAATATCTTCGTCGGCGCGCTGGCCATGACGCATCTGTCCCGCGTAGTCCTCGACGGCGAGACGGTCACCGCCGAGGAAGAATTGCTCACCGACCTCGGCGAGCGCATCCGCGATGTCCGCATGGGCCCCGACGGTGCCATTTACGTCGCGACGGACAACGACAAAGGCCGCATCCTGCGCATTACGCCGAAAAAGGCGAACTGACCGCTACCTGCCCGGCCAACCCGTTGATTGACGACGCGCTTGGCCGGTTGTATCCAATATGTTCTCCGGCCGCCGCACGAGGCGGCCTTTTGATTTCCTAACCTTAGAAGGAGCTGCCGCCATGTCGCAGCC
>JAEZBU010000369.1 GCA_023426855.1 Pseudomonadota bacterium
AGCCCGAGCCTCGACGAAGTTTTCTTCGCACTGACCGGCAACACGCCGCCCGTGAACTGAGATCTCCTATGTCCGACATGTCTTCGATTTCCAAGAGTACGTTCCAGGTCGTTACGCGACCGCCGACGCCATCCGCGCTGTCGAATGCGCTCGTGTTCGGCTGGCGGGCCGTTCTCAAGTTCCGCCATGTGCCGGAGCAGATGTTCGACCTCGTCATGACGCCGATCATGTTCACGCTGCTGTTCACGTTCGTATTCGGAGGTGCACTGGCAGGATCCCCGGCGGATTATTTGCAATTCTTTCTGCCGGGCATTCTGGTCCAAACGGTCGTGTTCAACACGGTCTACTCGGGGATGGGCCTATCGACTGATCTCGACAAAGGCCTGTTCGACCGTTTTCGCTCGCTTCCCATCTGGTCGCTGGCGCCGTTTGCTGGACTTATGGTCGGCGACGTTCTGAGGCACCTCATTGCCGGCTTGATCATTCTCACGATTGGCCTGCTTCTGGGCTATAGGCCTGAGGCGGGAATCGTAGGTGTTATCGCCGCATTCGCGCTTTTGGTGACGATCGGTTTTGGCTTCGGTTGGGTGTTCATTGTTCTCGGGTTGATTATCCGAACCCCGATGACGGTTATGACGATCGGCTTCTCATTTCTTTTTCCGCTGGTCTTTGCGTCCAACATCATGGTCGATCCGGGAACTATGCCGGCATGGCTCCGGGCGATTGTGGACGTCAATCCGGTGTCGCTGATTACAACGGCCATCCGTGGTTTGATGAGCGGCGGGGTGACGATCAATCAAATCGGCGTTGCGCTGATAGCGCCATTCGCGCTGACCATGTTGCTGGCGCCGGTTACGTTGTGGCTATATCGTAAGCAGTGAGCGAGTTCATTCACCGCTGAGGTCGAGTGGAGTTACCCGCACCCAATCGATGAGCATGTCCGTCTCGTCGAAATCCGGGTCGCCCGCCCATGTCTTGGGAAACCAAACGCCGAGAAGCAAAGGAGACGGTTCACTGGGGATGTGCGCGCGCGCTGAATAGATCAGCTCGCCATCGATATAAAAATCGACCTTGCCGCTATCAGAACTGCTCGGAGGTCGCCAGTCGAAACGCAGGATGAGAAAATCGGCGATTGGCTGCCGCAGCGGCCTGAATTCAGTTTTCCATTGCCCTTTCTTAATTCCGGTCCACGTCGTCAGCGCCACATGTTCAAGAGAGGGCAGCGCATCGATGTGGGCACGTCCCGGAAACTCGATGTCGATCTCATGATTGAGCGTTTCGCCGCTCGGTTTTTCGATATTGAAATAGGTCCACATCGCCGAGCAGGCGCCAAGTTGTCCGGCTATCCTGACGCGCGCTTCGAAGCGGCCTCCGAGGAAGCGCCGCGTCGTTGAGATGGCCGCGCCTGCACGGCGTCCGTCGGGTCTGATGCTGCCGTCCGCCGACACGCCGCGGATGGATCCGGAATAGCGATTGCCAAATGCGCGAAGCCGCACAATGCCGTCACGCACGCTGACATTCTCCCGCACCACACCGCCGTTGTCGTCGCCCGCGGCCCACGCCTCGTTGAGGATTTTCCAGTTGCACGTGTCCAGGGCCTCACCTGCAAAGTCGTCCTGGAAGCGGGCGAGGCTGAGCGAGGATGGCCGGTCAGGACAGTTAAGTTGCGTCGCACTGGCCGTGCCGGCCTGAAGTATCAAGGCCAGGAGCGCGGTTGCGGCGAAGCCGAGGGCATATTCAGCGCTGCAAAGGTTCCACCGTGGAGACACGGACCAAATCTCCTGGTTTGAGTGTCGTCATTTCATCGGCTTTTTGATGGGTGGGGCCATCCCGCATCTGGCGGACGATTTCGAAGGTAACGGGCCGGTTGGCGAGCGCAGTGCGTGTCGATTGCAATCGCAGCTCATTGATGAATTGCTCGCTCGAAACGACGATGGTTTCCAGCTCCGCTACGCTCTGCGTGACGGTGGCCAGTTCCTTTTCAAGTTCCAGCACGTGCTCGGCTGTCAGCTTTTCGAGTGCGGCTTCCGCTTCTGCGAGTTTATGCTTCGCCCGCGCAAGATTGAGCCGCGCTTGATGTTCGCGTTCGGTTGCGTCAAGCAACTCGCTGGCAACTTGGTTTTCGATAAATGTGTTGGCGAGGCGCTGATCGCGCAGGCTTGCAATCGCACGCTTGCGCTCGTTCTTAACTGCGAGATTTTCATTCAGTATCGCAATATTTTTGTTGATCTCGCCGATCTCCTGGCGCGTCGAGGCAATGAGGGTGCGATGCGCATCGAGTTCCATGCGCTTGATCCGCGTGAACATATCCCGGACGCTTTGCTCTTCCTTGATGAGGGTGGACGCCTTCTCTGTTCCGGCAAACTTGATGAAACTCGCGGGAGCCTCAGGAGTGCGACCCTCGCTTTCCGCCCGCAGGACGATTGATCGCGCCAACGTCTTCATCAGTTGGCGACGTCCACTTTCGTTTCGTTCGCGCTGGCGAACCAACTCCGATTGCAAATATACGTCCTGCTGTCGGTCATCTTCGCTTCCGCCAACAAGTGCCAATGCGTGCAGAACGGTCATGCCAGGTGTGAACTTGTAGGTTCCGGCCCGCGGTCCAGCACCTAGAACGTAGATGGGCTGACGCTCATCCACGGCCACGCTGACTTTCGCATTTTGTTTGAATGCGTCCTGATAGCGCTTGCGAAGCTCTCCTTCTAAATCCCCAATCGAGAGATCGGCTGCTTCGACAGCGCCCAATACGGGCAGTACCACAAATCCACTTTGCTGGACGACATAGTTTCCTGAGAGCACGCTTTGCTCGATCAGTCCGAACGACGCGCGCCGGTTCGGTTGCCCGAGCAGATCGATATGCTCAAAAAACTTGATCGTCAGACGATCTCCCAAGTCGACTTTGTCGCTACCGCTCCGAACCGGAAAATCATCCGTTGCCACCGATAAAATACTGGATCGCGGACTAAATGCGTCGGAGTTCGCGTTTTCTGGTGCCTCGCCCGCTGACTGCTCCAAAGCAGCAATTGGAGGTGGCGCTCCTCCTGACTTGCGGGCGTCAACAATAAGGGCGCTCGCGCTAATCGTTAAAAGCGCTACCAGGAAATAGCCGGAACTGCGATGAATCGGCATTCGAACGCTCTCCAGGGCTATAGATGCCAGAGACTGTCATGCATTGCGCAGGCCATTGGTCGGCGGCGTAGGGATCTCGACGACGCGTCCGGTGCGATTGAGCTTGTTCCATCCGCGCACCTGGCCTTTTGCCGCCGCCAACATGGTCACCAGCCCAGTCCAATGGATCAACGGCCAGTAAAGAAGGCGTTGGGTCAGCAGCAGTGGTATCAAGTTCAACGGCCTACTTATTCCGCTCAGTTTCAAGATGCCGATCACGGCGAGAAGGTCGATGAGTTGGAATAGGATCCAGAATTTGGCGTATGTCGCCATGCCGGTTCCTATCGCATAATTCTCTCCACTCGCAGTCAACGAGCGAGAGATCGCCTGCACCAGACTTGTGATCGCGATGATGTCGAGAACCGGAATGAGTGCGCAAAATGCGAACTGAAATACGACGATGTTGGGTATCGTCAGAATGCCCAATCCGGTTCCTTGTGAAAGTTGACTTTTATGCTTTGCGCAAACCTGCAGCATGCCGAACATCCAGCGAAATCGCTGCTTGAGAAAACCGGTCAACGTTTCTGGTGCCTCGGTGCGTGCTTCGGCGCGTGGTTCATATACGACCTTCCAGCCTGCGCCGATTACACTGAATGTGGCGTCGGCATCCTCGGCCAGCGTATCGCTGGCGTATCCCCCAATGCTGAGTAAAGCAGACCTGCGCCAAGCACCGATAGCACCCGGAACGATGCCATTGGCATTGTAGAAAGCGAATGCGCGCCGATCGATGCTTTGGCCGATCATGTATTCGAGCCGTTGCATGCGGGTGAGCAAATTGACCGGATTGCCAACGACTGCGGTTCCAGCAACTGCGCCAACCTCGGGGTCGTCGAAATGCCGGATCAGCAGAGGAATGGCGTCAGGGGCTAGAATCGTATCGGCGTCTATTGCGATAATGACTTCGGCATCGGTCTGTGAGAGCGCGAAGTTCGCTGCGGCGGCCTTTCCCCCATTCGGTGTCTTGAACACTCTGACGCGTGGATCGTCGGCGAAAGAGTCGCGCACGATATCGGCGCTGCGATCGGAGGAGCCGTCATCAACGACGATGACCTCGAAATTGTCGCGGTTCGGTAGGAGCACCGAACGAACTGTTCTGCAAATGACGGCTTCTTCATTGAATGCCGGAACAATAACAGCAACCGATCGGGGCCAGCTATTCAGCGATGCGCGACGCTTTTCGAGCCGCTTATGTCGCAGCATCGATACCAACACGAAAACTGTCCGGAGAATGCAGAGCGCGCTGGCGATGATTGCTAATAGTGGTAAGGCCCGATCCCACAAGCCGACCGCTCGCATGGACATCGAGCGAAAATCCAGCGTGGCCTGACCGATCATGTTTTGTCCGGTGACAATGGGCATGATTTCGTCGCGTGGCTTGTTGATCAATTCGTGAATAGCAATGAAGCGGTACCCGCGGGCGGACAGCGTATCGATGATGAGGGGCAGCGCCTCGATGGTTGCCTGCCGCTGGCCAAAATCATGCATCACGACCACTTGGCCATGTCCGGCCAATATCTTTGACACGACGATATCGTGTAGACGGTGCGGCGGCGGGTTCATCCAATCCTGGGAATCGACACCGCTGAGAACCGTCAAGTATCCAAATCGCGCCGCGTGGTCGGCCAGTTTGATGGAGCCGGGTTTTTCGAAGGAATTGCCGCCGTTGAACGGTGGCCGGAACAGTGTCGTGTGAATGCCGAGTTGAGCTTCGAGCACGCGTTGGGTGGCATTCAGTTCAATTTCGAGATCGCGGGGCGAAACCTCCAGAAGATTGGGATGGGAATAGGTGTGGTTGCCAATATCATGCCCGCTGGCGCGAATGCGTCGAAGAGTTTCGGGGTATTTTCGCGCATTGCGGCCAAGAACAAAAAAGGTAGCCTTGGCTGATTTCGCGTCCAGAATATCAAGAATGCGTTCCGTGACTGCGCGATCCGGCCCGTCATCGAATGTGAGTGCAATGAGCTTGTCTGGATTGAGCTGAAGCCCTGCGAATTGCTGGGTGGTAGGTATTTCGATAATGGATTGGTCGGATATCACCCCAAGGGCCGCGCTGAAGTGAGCAACCCTTTTTCCCGGTGTTGCGGCGTTCACGGCCTGTATGACCTCAAAGGTCCGCTCATTGGACTGGGGGTGTCCGGGCGTAAGGGTGGCAAGTCTGGCGACGGCGGCCTCGTCCGGCACGCGCCCGCGCGCGAACGTTTGCCAGACCGTCGGGTCCTCCATGCCAAGGTGCCACAGCGCCACCCCTGCGGGTCGATGCGTCAGCGCGGCTCGCAGATGATTGAACATCGTGACGCCGTCGAGCAGCCAGACGTCATGCAATAGGCCCGTGCTCTCTATGTAGCTGAACCGGGGATTGAGCGAGGCCGGATCAACGGCAATTTGCAGGCCAGCATTTTTCATCAGCGCCCATGCCGCTTGCACGGACGAAACGCGCAGACCAGCGTGGTCGGAGAAATCAAATGCCATCGACGTCAGGCCGATAATCAGTTTGGCGGGGGGAATGATCGTCGAAATGGCGCTGATCTGCTGTTCCAGCCAGCCTTGAGGCGCTGGCGCTCCTCTGTCGTCATCCGTTTGAATATGCCTTTGCAGCTTGACGATGACGTAGTCGCTTTGGCGCGCCATCTCCTGCAGCCAGGTCTGAGGCTCATCTGGGCCCAGGACAGTGACAACCTTCCGACCGCTTGGATGAAGCGCACGAACGAGGTCCGCGACGAATTGGGCATGTGCCAGTCGCATGGAGGCCGGGAGATTTTCGAATGCGATCGCGATGCCTTGATCGCCATTGGCGGCGAGGTAAGTCGCGATTTCCAGAATTAATCGCTCGCGTGATTGCGCATTCAACAGCGTCATTGAAATGTCGTCGGGTCGACCTGACAGGACAGGGAGAAGGCTTAACGTCGGCGCATTCCCGCGCACCCAGCGACGAACGCGATCGGCGCTTGGTTGAACCTGCAGGAGATTGCCTGCTCGATTTCTGATTTCGAGCCAATCCGGGAGCAGAACATCCAAATCATTTGCGTGGCGGTATAGCGACTCAAGGCTGCTCGGAACGCTCCCGACGTAGAAGCCGAAGCGCGCGGTGGATGCGGCGGTTGCGGGGACATCGAGGCTGAAGCGGGCGCCCACTGAAATCTGCCGGCGTTCCGAAAGGGGAACGATAGAGCGCTCGGCGATGAAAGGCGTGCGCTCGTCCTTGGAGACATCGAGTTGCGGGAGGTCGGGCGCGATATAGTAACCGCTCGCCACGATTATCACAGCCATCGCGATTGCTATCGCGCACGCCGCGCCGATCATATTGACGAGAACCCGCCGGCGTCCGCTGAGGTCCGACAGGATCTGTTTCTTTTGCCGGCTCATTGTTGCCCATCCAGTCACGCCGCGGCCGGCTTCGACATTCGCTGCAGCTCATGGTCGGCGATAACTTGTGATCGCTGTACAGAGGTCTCGCGGCTCGTGTGTTGGTTTGGATCCGCGGAATGTCAGCCGGGCGAACGACATCGATTAACGTTGTCCCAACGCATCAATTTCCGACGTGTTCTTGGCGCGCCGATTATTTTGGATATTGGTTAACGCGCGTGGGGATGCGGGCTGGGGGCGGATTTCCAATGGCGGACTTTATTGGGCCAGAACGAGATGGAATGGCCGCTCGACGTCGACCGCAACGGGTGAATATTGACGAAAGAAGATAAGCGCAGCGCACCGATCGCCTGGGTGCTGAGCCAGTCCGTCATCGACGGGGTGCTCGCACAGCCGCGCGCATGATTTGCAGGTTTCGCGATGAAGGCGGGACCTTCAATTACCGCAGCTTATCTGATGATCCGATTTCCGATCAGCGCCCGCGCCACAGCCAGATCGTCAGCACCGCGCCCAGCACTGCCATGACATAAAGCAGCATCGACGGCAGAAGCTGCAGGATAACGCCGATATGGAAGCCCATGAATGAGCCTGCGATGCCGACGAGGGCATAGGTTACGTCGCCGGCGCCGGTGGCATCGGCGACCTGGCGACCGAGCCAGCTCCGACCCCGGCGATTGAAGACGATGCCGACCACGATCCCGATGATCACCAGGACAATGAACGTCATGATCGCGGTCGTAATGATTGGCATGCATTTTCTCCCGTCGCACGAAGCTCCGCCAACAAACGAAACGCGCAAGTCGGCAGTTGGTTGCTTTGGGCACTAGGAGTTGGCGGCACTTGGCCGCCGATGGTCCTGGATTGGCTTATTTTCCGATCAGACCGAAAAACTCCAGGAAGGTATCCGCCTGGGCGTCGAGCATGTCGAGGCCGCCGAGCGTCTGGCAGCCGGCTTCGCGCGCGTAGGCGATCAACGGCGTCACGACCGGGTTCGGGATAATGTCGATAAGGAGCGTCGACGACGTGAGCGGACCGATCGGTGCCGGCAAGCCCTCGCCGGGCTTCATGCCGATCGGGCTGGCGTTGACCACGATGTCGTGGCCCTTTGCGAGCGGCTCGCCCGGCGCGATCGCGACCTCGGGGTAGAACTTCTGAACGCGCTTGCCGAGGGCAGATGCGCGGGTTGCATCCGGATCATGCAGGGTAATGGCGGTGGCGCCAGCGGCAGCAAATCCCATGGCAATGGCGCTGCCTGCCCCGCCTGCGCCAAGCAACAGCGTGCGCGCGCCCTTGACCGTCCGCCCGGCGATTTCCACTGCGCGCACGAGGCCGGCGCCGTCGAACATGTCGCCGGTCCATTTGCCATCAGCGTCCCGGCGCAGAGCGTTGATGCCCTCCACCAGTTGGCCAGTCTCCAGCACGGTATCGACCAGCGCCGCGGCGCGCTTCTTGAACGGCACCGTGATGATGATGCCTGCGAGGTTGGCCACGCGCATGAGCCCGCGCATGCCGTCTTCGAACTCGGCTTGCGGGATGTGGACCGGGATAAGCACGGCGTTGATGTCGCGACGCTTGAAGCGCGGATTGATGAGACCGGGAGATCCGACCTGCTTGATAGGATCGCCCACGATGACGACGAGCTTCGTGCTGCCATTGATGGTTGGGACCAGTTCGTTCGTCATCATGCACCGTCCTGGCGGAAGTGGCCGTCCGCTCTTGAGCCGTCAGATTGATTAAATCGCGCCGGCTGAAGCCGCCGCTTGCCGCGCGAGGTTTACCGCAACGGCTCGATCGCGTCGAACGATCATTGACATAGCAGAATTGCAGAAAGGTACGGTTGAGTTTGGGACAAGACCGACTTTGCGGGGTAAGGTCCGGCCAGATCATGCATCCGGCGGGACGCCCGCTAATCCAACACTAAGGGGAAACGAAAATGGCACTACTCGGAACCGGCGTAATGGTGTTCTGGAACAATATCGCCGAGGGTGGTCACGACGACTTCCTGGAGTGGCATGTTCTGGAACATATCCCCGAGCGCGTCGGCATTCCCGGCTTCGTTCGCGGTCGCCGATATAATGCCGAAGACGCCAAGACCGAATATTTCAACTTCTATGAAACGACCGACCCTTCGGTTCTGTCGTCTTCCGGTTACCTCGACAGGCTGAACGCGCCTTCCGACTGGACGCGCAACAGCCTCAAGCAGTTTCGCGATTCCAATCGGACACTGTGCTCCGTCGCTGCAAGCCTCGGCCGCGGAGAAGGCGCCGCGATGGAAACGCTGCAGTTGAAAGCAGCGGGAAGCTCTGAGGAGTTCAAAGAGTCGCTGTCCCAGAAGGTTTTGCCCTCCATTCTGCTCGAGCGCGGTATCGTCGGCGTGCACCTGCTGGAAGGCCTGACCGACGCCAGCCGTGCAGGCACGGCGGAAAAGTCGCTGCGCAGCCAGCCGGATCAGGTCGCCGATTGGGTTGTGCTGATCGATGCGGTCGATACCGACTCGCTCAAAGCTGCGCGCTCCGGCGCGGCCAGTGACGAAGCCTTCCGTCGCGGCGGTGCGGTTGGCGATATCTCGCGCGGCATTTACCGCCTGCACTACGCCCTGAGCGAGCTTGAGATCGACCGTGGTGCGAAGGCTCCAACGCGCTGGAACAAGAAGGCTTAAGCGGCCGATTCTTTAGGCGGGTGCAGGGTATCGGGATCGATGCCCTGTACCTCGATTGACAAATCCGAGCCGGCGGACAACCAGGGGAGCAGCGTCAGCGGTCCCCAACCCGGCAGTTTGACCGACAATCGGCGGATGTCGAAGCCGGTGACGAGGCCGAGCACGTTGACTTCGACGCCTTCGTGCCAGGCGACCGTCAGTCCGAACAGACCAAGCAGTGAAAACTGAAACCCGGTTTGTGTCGGGCTCAGCCCGACGTAGAAGGGCGTCCCGCGGAAATCCCTGCCGACCGCATTCGACGGCAGCACGATTCTCGCTTCCGGAATTTCGGCCAGGATCGCCGCGACGAACGAATTCGAATTTGGGCCCGGCCAGACGCGATAGTCGCCCAGCCGACCGTGCCGATAGTCTGCGACGGCTTGACGAACGCGCGGAATGAGCTGCTCCGCCTCCGGACCACTGACCTCGGCGACGAGCTGTGGCGTATTGCCAAACCAGCGCGCATCGGCCGCCCAGCCATTGGTCCGCAGCGGTTGTCCCCAGCCGACAACGTCAAATCGCGTGTACTTGCTCGCGCCCTTCTCCTTAACGACGATCCAGGCGTGATGAGAGAATGCGCCTTTCCAGCGTCCAAGGGGTGCGCTGTAGACGTGGACGAGCGCCTCTTGCGTCGATGCCGCGGGCGTCAGCAGTTCCGCGCTCGTCCAGTCCGCCCGTGACCAGCTCGCTGGATGGTCTTGCGTCATCCACCAAACACCGTGCAGTGCCAGTGGAAGCAGAAACAGGATCAGGAAAAGGCGGGCAGCCGCTAACACCGTCTTCATTGTCGCGTCGAGCAACCATCATCCAGGGTAAACAGCAGAGGACTGAGATACGTCTCAAAATTGAGGCAATATCCGTTGTCGGCCAGTCAAGAATTGGTGACTGGACAGCCGGTTATCCAGGGGCGCGCAGACGATCGTCGGTGACGTCAGGCTGCGATGCAGCACTTCTTGTGCTTTTTGCCCGAGCCGCAGGGGCAGGGATCGTTGCGGCCGACTTTCGGCGTCGCGCGAACGAACGGTGCGCTGCTGTGAGCATGATGGTGGTGATGCCCGTGATCGTGGTGGTGGTGATCATGGCCGCAGCCGCAACCATCGTCGTGCGCATGCTGGTGGCTGTGCTGGTGGGCGGCCTTTTCCGTATCGGTGCTCATCTGTTCGACTTTCAAAACGATGCGTTGTTCAACTCTGCCGGCGTGGAGGATAGTGTTAGTCGCACCCGAGGGCAGTTGCAGTTGTCGTAGCTTTGTCGTAACCGCTCGTCATGATGGACACCATACTCATCCTGGATTTTGGTTCGCAGGTGACGCAGCTCATTGCGCGGCGTGTGCGCGAAGCGGGCGTTTACTGCGAGATTGTGCCCTTCGACAAGGGCGAAATAGGGATGGAGCGGCTGAAACCCAAGGGGATTATCCTCTCAGGCAGCCCCGCCAGTGTCTACGACATTGGCACACCTTCGGCTCCCGAGGTGGTGTTTTCCTCGAAACTTCCGGTACTTGGCATCTGCTATGGCGAGCAGACCATGGTCTCCCAGCTCGGGGGCGAGGTGGTCGGCGGCGCGCATCGGGAGTTTGGCCGGGCCGATATCGAGGTGGTCGCCGACAGCCCGTTGTTCAACGGCGTCTGGCAGAAGGGCGATCGTGATCACGTCTGGATGAGCCACGGCGATAAGATCAACAGAATTCCTGATGGTTTTCAGGTCATTGGCACATCAGCCAACGCGCCGTTCGCAGCCATTGCAGACGAGAAGAGGCGCTTTTACGGGGTCCAGTTCCACCCCGAAGTCGCACACACCCCGCGCGGCGCGGCCCTGCTGCGCAACTTCGTGCGCGACATTGCCGGTTGCAGCGGCGACTGGACCATGCAGGCGTTCCGCGAGACCGAGGTCGCCAAGATCCGGGCGCAAGTCGGCAAAGGCCGCGTGATCTGCGGGCTGTCAGGCGGCGTCGATTCTGCTGTGGCGGCGGTTCTGATCCACGAGGCGATCGGCGATCAGCTCACCTGCATCTTCGTCGATCACGGGCTGCTGCGCGGCGGTGAGGCGGAGGAAGTCGTCTCCCTGTTTCGTGGTCATTACAACATTCCGCTTGTTCATGTGGATGCCAGCGAAACCTTCTTGGGCGAGCTTGAGGGTGTCAGTGATCCCGAGGCCAAGCGCAAAACTATCGGCCGTCTGTTCATCGACGTGTTCGATGCCGAGGCCAAGAAGCTTGGCGGCGCGGAGTTTCTGGCGCAGGGCACGCTGTATCCCGACGTGATCGAAAGCGTGTCGTTCATTGGCGGCCCGTCGGTGACGATCAAGTCGCATCATAATGTCGGTGGCCTACCCGAGCGCATGAACCTGAAGCTCGTCGAGCCGCTGCGCGAGCTGTTCAAGGACGAGGTGCGGGCGCTGGGGCGCGAACTGGGCTTGCCGGATCATTTCATCGGGCGGCATCCGTTTCCGGGGCCAGGCCTCGCCATCCGCGTGCCGGGCGAGATCTCGCGGGAGAAGCTGGATGTCCTGCGCAACGCCGACGCGATCTTCCTCGACGAGATCCGCAAGGCGGGCCTTTACGACACGATCTGGCAGGCGTTCGCGGTGCTGTTGCCGGTGCGCACGGTCGGCGTCATGGGCGACGCGCGGACGTATGACCACGTCTGTGCGCTGCGCGCGGTAACCTCCACCGACGGCATGACCGCCGATTATTTCCCGTTCCCGCACGAAATCCTCGGCCGTACCGCCACGCGCATCATCAATGAGGTGCGCGGCATAAACCGCGTCGTCTACGACATCACCTCAAAGCCGCCCGGCACCATCGAGTGGGAATGAGGAACGCGCGGTACGCGTGAGCTTCTGGATTGCGGCGTCGATGAGGCTGAGCTCCAATTGGAGCGCGTGACGGCGCATGATAGCCTTTTGCCGGCATTCGGTGCTTCTGGCGTCGGGTTCGATGGTGCAGGGTGTGGCGGGATAACCAAACAAAACCAGAACGATAACCGTCCGCGTCGGGAGGGTTGGAAAGTCGCAGCGCATTGATAGGTGGTGCGCTATGACGCTGCTGCAGCCTTCGCCCAAATCTTCGTCATGATAGCCATGCTATAGGCGTGTGTGGCGGTGGGCCCTACCGCTTCCGAGTTCCCTCGCGATTTGCATTGTCGTGTTTTCTCCCGGACATATCGAAATGCTGAACACGATTTTCTCCCGCCAGCGTTATACGGTCTTTCTCGCTTCAGCCGTGATCGCTGTCGCCGCTTTGCTTGGCGCGGTCTACTACAGTGTATGGTTCGCTTGGCCGGCCCTATTTTTCGGCGCCCTGTTTGCTCTCGGCGTCCATGACATACGCCAGCGTCGGCATGCGATTCTGCGCAACTATCCCATCGTCGGCCATCTGCGATTCCTTTTGGAAAGCTTCCGGCCGGAAATCCGCCAGTACATCATCGAAAGCGATCAGGATGAGGTGCCGTTCAGTCGCGAGGCGCGCGCGCTGGTTTATCAGCGTGCGAAGGGCGACGAGGACAAGCGCCCGTTCGGGACCATCGAGAACGTCTATGGCGCGGGCTACGCATGGCTGACGCATTCCGCCAGTCCTGTCATCATCAAGGACACGAACTTTCGGGTGCGCATCGGAGGACCGGTCTGCAAGCATCCGTACGATGCCAGCTTGTACAACATCTCAGCCATGAGCTTCGGCTCGCTGTCGGCCAACGCCATACTGGCGCTGAACACCGGGGCCAAGAAGGGTGGCTTCGCCCACGACACCGGCGAGGGCGGCATAAGTCGCTATCATCGTGCCGGAGGAGGAGATCTGATTTATCAGGTCGCGTCGGGTTACTTCGGCTGCCGGAATGACGATGGCAGCTTCTCTCCGGAGCGATTTACGGCCTTGGCGGCTGATCCGCAGATCAAGATGATCGAGATCAAGCTCAGCCAGGGTGCCAAGCCTGGACACGGCGGAATGCTGCCCGCGTCGAAAATATCGCCGGAGATCGCCGAGGCGCGTGGCATTCCGATGGGCATCGATTGCGTATCGCCTCCCGCTCATAGCACCTTCTCGACGCCGACTGGGCTGATGCACTTCATTGGCCAGTTGCGCGAGTTGTCTGGCGGGAAGCCGGTCGGATTCAAGCTTTGCATCGGCCATCGCCGCGAATTCATGAGCATGGTCAAAGCGATGCTGAAAACCGGCATCCTCCCTGACTTCATCGTCGTCGATGGTGCTGAAGGCGGAACCGGTGCTGCCCCCGTCGAGTTCGCCAACCGGGTCGGCATGCCGATGCTTGAGGGACTGACGTTCGTCCACAACACGTTGCGTGGTGCGGGTCTCCGTCACCACATCAAAATCGGTGCGGCCGGCAAGATCATTTCCGCGTTCGATATTGCGCGCGCGATTGCGTTAGGGGCGGACTGGTGTAACGCGGCTCGCGGCTTCATGTTCGCGATCGGCTGTATCCAGGCGCAGTCCTGCCATACGAATAAATGCCCAGTCGGTATCGCCACTCAGGATGTGGTGCGCCAGCGTGCGATCGAGGTCGGCGACAAGAGTGACCGTGTCGCGCGCTTCCACCACAATACGATGCACGCGCTGGGGGAAATTGCCGGAGCGGCCGGCCTCACCAATCCGAGCGATTTCATGCCGTACCATTTTATGTTCCGGCACAAGGACAATGAATTCTTTGATGGGAACGAGGTTTACCCGTACCTGCCTGAGGGCTTCCTGGTGTCCGGCGACGAACTGCCCGAGCTGGCGGACTGGTACAACCGCTGGCATCGCGCCAGCGCGGACACCTTCGCGCCGCCGTTGATCCCTCACGGACCGTTCCAGCGCAGGACAGCCGCGTCAGGCGCCTCGAAGCAGCTTGAACTGGCGCAGCAGGGCGGCGGCTAGAGTCTTTCCGCCTTAGGCGGAAGCACCTGGCCGGCCCACTCCCCCGCCCGGCCGCCCAACGGCATCAGGCGGCGGGGGGGCGGGGCGGGGGAGCGGGTGGTTCTGACTAAACCGGAAAAGCTCTAGTACTTGGGGGCTTTGCTCTTCAGTCATGGTGTTTGCGAAGGCGGCGCGGTGAGGGGCGCCGTTAGGGGGTAGAGGCAAGGCAGGGATCCAGCATGATCCGACGCTCACCAGCTCTGCTGTACCCGCCCGCGAAGTGCACGGTATCCCCAATGTTGCGGCCCTCTTTGCTATAGGTCACGCACATCACCTGCACGCCCGGCAAATCGCACATGATGAGGTAGGCCAGCGCTCCGTTCCAATGGACGCCAACGAGCTTGCCGGTGATCGCGAAGCTGACGCGCGCGTCGATCCGGGGCGCGTGCTTGATCCAATAGTTTGCGCTCTCGCACGTGGCGTTGACAGTCGGGGAACCCTCGGCGAGCGTGAACGGGCTATCCGGCCGTTTCCATTCCTCGGCGTGGGCGGATTGGAACATCAGAACAGCGGCGGTCATCCACGCGGTTGAGATGGTCCGGCGCCGATTACGTGCGAGGTCGTTTCGCCGTTTGCTTGTCAAAGTTTTCGATGCCATCGCGTTTCTTCAGCGGTATGTGGCTGTAGCGGCGTGATGGCCCACCCATCAACGCATGAGAGCGTCAGGTGCGCGCGCGTTGGTCATCGTCTGGACGATGGGTGAGATGGCGTGCCAGGAGCAGCGCTCCACCTTCGCCGACGCCGATCGCGATGAACCCGCTGACCAGCAATTGCCAGAACCACGGGGCGAGCGTCTCCGAAAATGCGAAGAACGACACTACGGCCAGCGTCGTCGCGATCGACCCGGCGAGCGTGATCAGCTTGAATGCAAACATGCCGACTATTGCGCCCATCATGTTCTCCTTATTGCCGGGTCGTGCTTATAGCGGGAACGGCGGCATCATGATGTCGGCGGCTGGATAGGCGTCCCCGGCTGCTGCGTTTTGACCAACCGCGCAGCCGTTCGGCGGTGTTGGCAGGGACTGCATTCTTATGCATCGTTGGCCAAGTGATAAGGCGATCAAGGTGCGAAGCGATGAGCGAGCCGGTTACGATTTATGGCATCAAGGCCTGCGATACGATGAAGAAGGCGCGGGCCTGGCTCGACACGCACGGCATCGCCTACACTTTTCACGACTACAAGACACAAGGCGTGAACCGCGAAGCGCTCAGCAACTGGGCTTCGGTTGTCGGCTGGGAGACGTTGCTCAACCGCTCCGGCACGACGTTCCGCAAACTGCCGGATGCCGACAAGGAAGGTCTGACCGAGGTCAAGGCGTTGAAGCTGATGCTGGCTCAACCGTCGATGATAAAGCGTCCGGTCCTTGAGGCAGGCGGCGGAAAGCTGATCGTCGGGTTCAAGCCTGACATATACGCTTCGGCATTCGCCTGAACGCTCCGACGTCGCGCTTTTGGCCCTGTGGCCTCGGGCGCCAGGTGTCCTCTGGCGCGAGGCTCACGCCATTGTGTTCCCAAGTGAAGCTGGAAACGGCCGTCCTGCCGTTGTTTTAGGGCACTGAGATCTTTACTAATTTTGGCTACTCAAGGCGCTTATTGCGAACTTGGAATTCCATTCCGTCGCAGTGGGAAACAGCACGAATTTCATGATCATGCCGTTCAATGACGGCACGATTGATCAAACAGGCGAGCAGAGCTTCGGTCGACAGGGCATAGGGAGGGCGTCATTTCCAGAGCATGCGAGGAGACTGGCGCTCAACGTTTTGCGGAACGTATCGCAAAACGGCTGGTCGCATCGGTCGCTTCTGCTTTGGTTCTGGCTGCGGGTTATCTGCCGGCGCAGGCGCTCGAAAGCGCTCCGGAAGTCAGCCCGCGAACCACCGTTACGCTCATCAGCGATGCAGCGTCGGTTGCTCCCGGACAGACATTTCGAATCGGGTTGCGCCAGAAGCTGGCGCCCGGCTGGCATACCTACTGGAAAAACCCGGGAGATGCCGGAACGCCGCCTGAAGTGCGGCTGATCTTGCCCGAAGGCGTTACGGGCGGTGAAATCACTTGGCCGGGGCCGGATCGATATACGTACGGCCCCCTGGTCAACTTCGGCTACGAGACAGAAATCGTATTTCCGATCGCTGTCACGGTTCCGCAGACTGCACAGCCGGGACAGCCGCTGACCATCGAAGCGAAGGCCGAGTGGCTGGTCTGCGAGCGGGAATGCATTCCCGAAGCCGGGAATTTCAAACTGGATGTGCCGGTATCGGCAACGCCCACTGCGGCCACGGCGGACGTGACTGCAGCCTTCGCTGCAACGGATCAGCGGTTGCCGGTTGCCAGCCCGTGGACAGCCGTGATGGCTGTTGATGGCGAGACGCTGGCGCTTGCTGTCGAAGGAGCGGGCCTATCGTCGGCCTCGGTCAAGGAGGCCTTTTACTTTCCATCCGAGTGGGGCGTGGCCGTTCACGCCGCCCCGCAGAAGCTGTCGGTGCAAGACGGCAAGCTGACATTGGCCGTCGCCAAGGGACCGGCTTTTAATGCGGAGGGGCAACTTGGCGGTCTTCTTGCCGTAACCGACGGTGGCGGCCAGAAGCGCTGGTTTGAAATGACGCCATCGATCAGTGCCGCGCCGATTGGTTTGAGTTCCAGTGGGTCGATCATCGATGACCTGCCGCTGTGGCAGACGGCGCTGTTCGCCTTTATCGGTGGCCTGATCCTCAATCTGATGCCGTGCGTGTTTCCGGTGCTCGCCATGAAAGCGACATCGATAGCCAAGCTATCGGGCGGAGCGCTGCGTGAAGTGCGGCTGGCGAGTGCCTTCTATACGGCAGGCGTAGTGGTCGCATTCCTGGTGCTGGCTGGCGTGCTGCTCGCCATACGGGCAAGCGGGACGGCGGTTGGATGGGGCTTCCAGTTTCAATCGCCGATCTTCGTGGCCGGGATGGCTTGGCTGCTGCTGGCGATCGGTCTCAACCTGTCCGGCGTCTATGAGATTGGACTGGGCATCACCGGCACGGGGCAGACGCTGACGCAGAAGTCCGGCCATTCGGGCAGCTTCTTCACCGGTCTTCTGGCAGTGGTGGTGGCGACGCCGTGTACCGCGCCGTTCATGGGGGCTGCGATCGGGACGGCACTGACGGCGTCGGTCGCCGTTTGCCTGTTGATCTTCACCGCAATGGCGCTGGGACTGGCCGCGCCCTATGCACTGCTTGGCATCTTTCCGCGCATGGCGCGCGTGCTGCCGCGTCCCGGCCTATGGATGGTGCGGCTGCGGCAGGCCATGGCTTTCCTGATGTACGCATCGGCCGCTTGGCTGGTGTGGGTGTTGTCGCAGCAGGCCGGTGACTTCGGCGTAATGATCGGGATGGCCGGCGCCATCCTGGTCGGCTTGGCCGCCTGGATCTACGGCATCGCGCAGCATAGCGGCGGGCGTGGTCTCCTCACCCGCGGGCTGGCGGCCGCATCGGTCGCTGCCACCCTGGCGCTGTTGCTGCAGCTCGATGGGGCAACGTCGCCGGGTGTGGCCGCGCGCACGACCGACGCGCAGAATTTCGAAGCGTTCAGCAGCGCCAAGCTTGCCGAACTCCGCAAGGAGGGCAAGCCGGTGTTCATCAACATGACCGCGGCCTGGTGCATCACCTGCCTCGTCAACGAACGCACGACGCTTTCCACGGATGTCGTACAGAAAGCGTTCAGGGAACATGGTGTTACTTACCTCAAGGGGGACTGGACCAATCGCGATCCGGAAATTTCGGCTTACCTGCGGAGTTTCAATCGCGACGGCTTGCCCTTCTATGCCTTTTATCCCGCCGGGGGGCGTGACCCGGTGGTTCTTCCGCCGGTTCTGACCGAGGCAACTGTCGTGGGAGAGCTTCAGCGCGCCGCAAAGTGATACCCAATTCATTCATGAGCAGGAGAACAGTCATGACGGACCATCGAAACGCTTCGCGCACCCTGGTGCAGCCCATCGACCGCCGGACCCTTCTGCTGGGCAGTGCGCTTGGTTTCACGACGCTTGCCGTTGGTGGCATCACGATGCTGGCCCCGACGCCTGCCCACGCCGCGCCGCAGGTCGGCAAGCCGGCGCCCGATTTTTCGCTGGCCGACACCAACGGTGGTACGCAGAGTCTCGCGGATCTGCGCGGCAAGACCGTGGTTCTGGAATGGACCAATCACGATTGCCCGTTCGTCAAGAAGCACTACAACGCCGACAACATGCAGACGATCCAGCGCGAAGCCGCCGCCGCGAACGTCGTGTGGCTCAGCGTGATCTCCTCGCCGCCGGGTGAGCAGGGTCACGTTTCGGCGGAGAAGGCGAACGAGTTGACGACGACGCGCAACGCCGCGCCGACAGCCGTCGTGCTCGACCCGCAAGGCCAGATGGGCCGTGCTTACGGCGCTCAGGTGACGCCGCACATGTACATCATCAGCGCCGAGGGCACGCTGCTCTACATGGGTGGCATCGACTCCATTCCTTCAACCCGCGCCGATGATCTGCAGAAGGCCACGCCTTATTTCCGTGATGCGCTGACTGCGGTCGTCAAAGGCGAGGCGATCAAAAACGCCGTGACCCGGCCATACGGATGTGCCGTCAAGTATATGTCCTGACGGCATGCGGGGGCGTAGCGGGCCGCACTCTTCCTGCTACGCCCATCCCTCTCAAATCACGACGCAAGGGTTGTGATCATGAGTGACGATGCAAAGACCGGGCGCGCGGTCCAGGTATCACGGCGCCATTTTCCGGCATTGATTGCAGGCGCTGCCGTCGCGACGACGTTGCCCGTTCGGGCGCAGTCCGGCAGGTCCGGCGCTACGATCCGTCAAGCTGCAGTCGATCTGTTAAGCGGTGTTGGCAGCGAAGTCCGCGCCGCGATTGCCTTTCCATTTTCCGCTGCTGAGCGCCATCGCTGGACCTATGTGCCCGGTCGCCGGGCGGGCGTGATGTTGGACGACATGAGCGCGCGCGAGCGCGAGCTTGCCATGGCGCTGCTGGCCGCGTCGCTGAGTGAGCGCGGCTATGCGAAGGCGGCCGGGGTGATGACGCTCGCCTCTGTGCTGCGCGAAACGCGCGGGTTTGGACGCGGCTCGGGCGCCTACGCCTTTGCTGTGTTCGGCGATCCGGCGGCTGGTGGCGCGTGGGGCTGGCGGGTCGAAGGACACCATCTGTCGCTGCATTTCACCGGCTTCGACGACGCGATCATCTCGGCAACGCCGCACTGCGTCTGCGCCGATCCGACTGAAGTGCTCGAGGGTCCGCATGCTGGTTTGGCGCCGCTCGATCGCGAGGACTACATTGGCCGCGATCTGGCCCGCAATCTGAGTGCGGAGCAAATGGACACGGCGCGTCTCGAGGGCGCGGTGTCCAATGATATTCGCGCGGGGCCGCGCCGCGCGGCGCTCGCCGACAGAGGCGGCATCTCGTACGCCGAACTGACCGACGAGACGCAACGGCATCTTATGCTCGGGCTGGCTGAGACCTACCTGTCCAATCTTCCACGCGAGCTTGCAGACGCTCAGATGTCGCGGCTCACCGGACCTGACCGCGATAGTTTGCGGTTTCAGTGGGTCGGTGGCTTCGAGATGACCGACCTTCACTATTACCGGCTGCATGGTCCAACGCTGGCCATCGAATATGCCACGCGTGAGCGCGCCACCCACGTGCACACGATCTGGCGCGAGCCCGGCAATGATTTCGGTCGCGCGCAACTGGCTCAAGCCGGCGTCGAGACGCTGCCGCCTGAAGGCGCATGATGTGGCGGACGGGGCAATACAAAAAGCCCCCCAGCGAGGCTGGGGGGCTTCAGAGCTCTGATCCGGGACTGGGGTACTCGGGGGAAAAGTCCGGATCAAAGCATCTGCATCAATAAATTCCCGCGCAAAAGCGGTACTTGTTCTTCCAATATGACCCGCCACCGCTTTGCCACTTCCAGAAGTAGTATTCACACTTGCCCAGGCTCGCGTAGCGGTATGGCATGACATGCCATTTGTGCCACTTGTGAACGTGATGCTTGTGAGACTTCGGGACGTGCTTGTATTTGTACTTGCCCTTGGCATCGGCATCTGACGCTGTCATTGCCAAAGTTGCCATCAGGCCAGCGGCGACACTCATGATCACAAACTTGCTCATCTCAAACTCCTTGGACGTCTTTCTTTGTTCATTGTCCGGCCGGAGTATCCGGGGGAAGGGCGCTCCGGCTTTTTCGTAACCGCGGCGGTCGTTGCCGTCCGTCGATGAAGCCAGAGTGCACGATCTGATGAGCGCGCGCTGTTCCGCGCGATACAGGGCTGAAAAATCAGATCACGGCGCGATCCGTGCCTGCACAAAAGCGCAAGGCAGATGACAGATCATGCCCGTTGGCAGCCCGGGCGCGCTCAACTACGGATGAGATCCAGGGAACGAAGCGCGAGAAGGTGCGGCAGTGCATGGCGAAGCAGCAGGACGCTGGCGACGGTCCGCCGGGTACGCCCCCCGTCGCGCCGGACGCATCCGCCAGCCGGAAGCCGTTGTGGCTCGCTTTCGCGCCGATCATCTTCCTGCTGCTGTGGTCGGCGGGATATTCGGCGGTCAAGATCGGTCTGCAGTCGGTTGAACCGTTTCTGCTGCTGGCCCTGCGCTATGTCATCGTGCTCGCGGTGCTGATCCCGATCTGTTTCATCATCCGGCCTCGACTGCCCGCGACGCGTGCGCAATGGCGGCATCTCATGGTCGTCGGGCTGCTGATCCAGGGGCTGTATTTCGGGGCGACCAATCTGGCGATCCAACTTGGTGTTTCCGCTGCGCTGCTTGGCATCATTCTGGCTCTGCAGCCCATTCTCGTCGCGCTGTTGGCGCCGCGACTGACGGGCGAGATCGTCAGCAGCTATGCTTGGCTCGGCCTCGTTTTCGGCATCGCGGGCGCGGTCATCGCGATCCTGGCCAAATCCCATATCGGCGATACGACGACATCCGGCATCGTGACGACGATCTGCGCCGTTCTGCTGATCACCGCAGGTACGCTTTATGAAAAGCGTTTCGGCAGCGACCAGCATCTGGTGACGGCAAATATAATCCAGTGCAGCATTGGTCTCGCGGTGGTCCTGCCTGTCGCCGCCGCCACCGAAACTATGCAGATCCAATGGAACTGGCCGCTGGTGATCTCGCTGTTCTATTCGGCGATCTGTAACTCGCTGGTCGCGACCAGCCTGCTATTCGCGATGATCCGCTATGGCGCCGCCGCGCGTGCCAGCGCCCTGATGTTTCTGGTGCCGCCGACCTCGGCCGCGATCGCGTGGTATGTTTTCGGCGAAGATATGCCACCGGCGGTCTGGCTGGGCATGATCCTGGCCGGCGTCGGCGTTACGCTGGTGCGCAGAAACTAACGCGTGGCGTTCACGGTACCTTGGCGGCAGCCGCGCAGGGTCTTATCACTGACGCAAGTCTACCGCTCGGGAGGCGGACGTGGAGCGGCTGGCTGCTGAGCGCAAGCGATTTCTGATCGTGCACAATCCGGTTGCCGGCCGCAAACGACGGAACCTGCTCGATCAGGTGTGCGAGAAACTGGCCGCTGCCGGCGCGATCGTAACGGTTGAACAGGCCGATAGCGCGTCGGCGGATCGCGATATCGCTCAGCGCGCCCGCAATACCGGAAAATTCGATGTCGTCGTCGCGGCCGGCGGCGACAGCACCATTCGCGGCGTAGCGTCGGGATTGGTCGATGGTGATGTGCCCCTCGGGATTATCCCGATCGGCACCGGCAATGTGCTTGCTCACGAGATCGGGCTGGCGCGCACGCCCGATGCCGTCGCCCGATGTCTTTTGCATGGCGAGGCGACTGTCATTCATCCCGGCCGCGCCAACAATGAGATCTTTCTGCTGATGGCGAGCTTGGGGCCGGATGTCGCCATCCTCAATAAGCTCAATATGCGTTGGAAGAACCGCATCGGGAAGCTGGCCTATATCGTCCCGACCTTGAGGACGATCGCGACGGCGCCACGGCAATTCACCGCGATCATCGATGGGCAGTCGCGGCAATGCTCGTGGCTTGTGATCACGAAGGCGGTGCACTACGGCGGAACATTCGTGATCGCCCCACGGCAGCGGCTCACCGACGAGAGCCTCCATGCGCTGCTGATTTCCGCGACTACGCGCACGGCCATGATCCGCGCGCTCGCTGCAATCATGCGGGGCGTGGGGGAGCGGAACCCGGATGTCGTTTGCATCCCGTGCCGCGAGGTCAAGGTGCCAAACCAGACCGACCTGACCTGGCAGATCGACGGTGAGCCCACGGGCGCCACCCCACTTCACGTTGGGATGGCGCCGCAGCGTCTCCGGTTGATCATACCTGAATGTTGAGTGCCTACATCGCTCTCGCGGTCGGCAAACCAAGGACAAGCTCGTCCTGAACGGCGCGGACACCGGGGATTTCCTCGGCCAGCACATGCAGCGCGCGACGCTGATCGTTGGAGCCGATGAAGCCGTGGAACTTCACGACGCCGTCGTTCACCACCGTATTGATGAACATCCTGTCGAGCCAAGTCACTTCATTCATGCGCTTCGTGATCTCGGTGTGGATAGCCGCATCGCTGACAGCAGCCTCGGGTTCGGCCGTTGCAGAAGTGGATGCCAGCAGGGCTTTCACCAGATCGCTGCGCGTAATCAAGCCAACAAGCCGGTCACCCTGCATGACGGGAAGCCGTTTGACGCGATTGCTGTCCAGCATTTCCGCGACTTTGCGCAGTGGGGTGTCGAATTCTACGGACACCACGTTGCGCGACATGACATCCTCAGCCTTCAGGCCGCGTGTCTTGGCATAATCGCGCGCCATCTGGTCCGGATCAGAGAACAGCGAGAGCCACCACTTACTTTCGCGCTGGGTTCCCGTTTCGATGCGGTGCATGAGATCGCTTTCGCTCACGATCCCGACGACTGCGCCGCTGGCGGAAACCACGGGCATACCGCTAATCCGGCGACCGGTCATCAGCGTTGCAATTTGATGAACCGGCGTCGAGGGCTCCACGGTGACGACATCGCGGGTCATGATGTCTTGTGCCTGCATGTTGCGACCTCCGTTTTTGTTCTTCGATCTCTCCATTTCTAGACAACGTTCGTCCGCCTGCGTTGTTCCTGATCAATCCCCGTGCGTGTGCGGTCGGAAGGCGCACCACTGACCGCCGCAATTCGATCACAAATTGCCTGTGCAACTAAATAGTTGCGGCTGTTTGGATCGCAAGAACGCGGGCGAGGGGGATCTCCAGTCATGAATGCACGCACGTTGCTTGCCGGCGCGCTGATCGCAGTGACCTCTTTGGGCTTGGCAATTCCAGCGCTGAACGCGGCGCCCGTAGGCAGCTTGCCTCAGATTGCACGCGACGGTTCCATGACTTTGGCCGGGCGTAGTGTGCGATGCGGCAACGTTCGCAACGTGCTCGACCGCAATCTGCCCAGCGAGGGGGCGGCCGCACCTGGCGTTCTCATCATCAATCCGCGGCTGATCAATCGTATGCCGCAGATCGTGCGGTTGTTCGTGTTTCACCACGAATGCGGCCACCATAACATCGGTCAAAGTGAACTGGCGGCCGATTGCTGGGCGGTCGAGCAGGGCGTTCAGCAGGGCTGGCTGGATCGAAACGGACTGCGCCAGGTGTGCCGTTCGTTCGGCAATATGCCGGAGACAGAGACCCATCCATCGGCCAAACGCCGTTGCGGCAATCTCAACCGCTGTTTTGCCCAGGCAGCGTCGCGTCAGCAGGCCCGGCAGGCCGCGAAGGATGCCGAGGCCAAGGCAGCCGCTGCGCGGACGCCGCAGGTGCCGTCGCCGACGCTGATCTCCGGCCCAACGCTGGTCGGTCAGGGCTCATCCGCCACGGGAGGCAACCTGGAAGGCACGCACGCCAATACGCCCGCGAACGTACCGGCGCGCTAGGCGGATCGCTTATGCGTGAACCGCGGCGCTATCGGCCGGTGCCTGATCACGATGTTCCAGCATGTCGTAGTCGCGCATGACGCCAGCGACCCGGAGCCGATAATTGGCAAATACGCCATCACGTCCCTTTGCCTGCGTAATCCGATGGCCGGCGTGATTGCGCCAGCGGAGCACGGCTTCTTCATCGCGCCAGAATGACAGTGACAACATTTTCGATGGATCGGTGATGCTCTGGAACCGCTCCACCGAGATGAAACCGTCTATGGTTTCCAGATGCGGGCGCAGCTTGGCAGCCAGATCAAGGTATTCCTCGCGACGCCCGTCGGCGGGCCAAACCTCGAAAATGACGGCGATCATAATCTTTTCCTCCAGATTTTGAGGAACGATACCTGAGATCGCGGCGACCGTCACATCGGTGCGGGAGATCACATGGCGCGCTCAGCTAACGGTTCGCCGTCTCTTTGCCGGAGAGATGATCAAGCAGAACCTTTGCCGTCCGCAACAGCCGCGCGTCACTGCCTTTGGGCCCGAGCACTTGCAGGCCGAGCGGCAGTCCGCCAGGGCCGTGCAGAACCGGCAGGTTCAGCGCCGGAACACCTATCAACGTCCAGGCGGTGCAGAATACCGGATCGCCGGTCGATGCCAGGCTTTCGGGCGCGACGCCGATCGCCGACGGCGTGATGATCGCATCATAGCGATCGAAGATCGTGGCCAAGCTGGCGCGTAGATGGTCGGCCGTATCGCACGCTGCCAGATAGTCAACACCCGGCACCGCGCGCCCCTGTGCGAGCAGATCTCTCAGCCGCGCGCTCGACGCATCTTCGCTGCCGCGCGCGACGGGGCCGGAAAACCGATGTGCCATGTCGACGGACATGATCGTCAGGTGTGCAGTCCAGGCATCGGCGAAATCCGCAGGCAGCGTGACGTCGGTGACGCTATCGCCAAGGCTGCGCGCGATACTCTCGAACGCAGTGCGCGTTGTCGCCTCGGCCTTATCCCAGAAGGGCGTGCGGACGAAGGCGAACTTCGGTGAACCGGGGACGGTCCCGGCCAGTGTGCTGGAGAAGTTCGGTGCCGCGATCGAGCGGGTATCAGGGTCAGCCGGATCGTAGCCCGCCATCACGTCAAGCAGCAGTGCAACGTCGTCCAGTGTCCGTGCAAAAACGCCGACATGATCCAGAATGCGCGACAGCTCCAGCACGCCGCCGCGCGAGATCAGCCCATGAGTCGGTTTCGCGCCGAACACGCCGCAAAAACTTGCCGGTCGGATCACCGATCCGTTGGTTTGTGAGCCGAGCGCCAGCGGCACCATGCCGGCGGCCACCGCCGCAGCCGACCCGGACGACGAACCGCCTGGCGTGCGCGAGGTATCATGCGGATTGCGCGTTTTGCCTGGCTGGAAATAGGCGAATTCGGTCGTCACGGTTTTGCCGATGATCACCGCTCCGGCTGCGCGAAGGCGGGCGACAACGGTGGCGTCTCGGGAAGGCCGGTGGCCGGCATACAGCGGTGAGCCGTATTCGGTCGGAAAGTCGTGGGTATCGAAGATGTCCTTGATCGCGACCGGCACGCCATGCAGCGGCCCGAGCGGTTCGCCATTCGCCTGCCGCTGATCCAGGGCGCGGGCTTGAGCGAGAGCGTAACCACGATCGAGATGCGTGAAGGCGCGGATTTCCGGTTCCAGGGCCTCGATCCTGTCGAGGCAGGCGGAGACATAAGCTTCCGATGACAGCGCCCCGCGTGCGATGTCGCGCCGGGCGTCTTGAGCCGTGAGCGTGGTCAGTGAAGCGTCGGTCATGACACGGATCCCCCGCGACGTTGCTCGGCTGATGTGCCGCATCGTACGTCTGCGGAAAATGTGACCCAAGAGGATGCGGATCACAATGCTAAGGTGCCGGGATCAGTCGGTGCTCCAAGGGGGCGCAAAATGGCCCGCCCGATGCATCTCCGCGGTTTTGTCAGCCGGAGGATTGGCGAGGCCCGCAGTGGCTGGATCTCTTCGATCGCCACAAAGAAGTCGTTGCCTACTGATTAAGGATATTTTTGCATTCAACTTTGTAGATAGACGGTTATGTTTGAAAGACTTGCTGGGCAAACTTATCGCGACATGGCAGCGTCCAGCATGTCTGACGACGATTTGGTGCTCCGCCGTAATTCTACCAGAATTATTGCTAGTTATTCTCTAGACCTCCTCACTATGGCATCTGCAAAAGCGTGCCTTTCGGGGCCACGACGAGTAGCACCGGAGTATACTGCGGCAGACAACCGCAGTCGGCATCGGCAGATGACATGGAACTAGCGACAATTCAGCGATTGCGGCTAGATCAATACTGACGTAGTAGGGGGTTGGCTTGTGGAATGACGATCGAAGTCATGTTCGTCGATGATGAGATGACTGAAGTTTCGCCCACGGGTCTTTCGAATGTGGCGGTCAGAGGAGAGTGCCTCCGTCCGGGGGAGTTATCGGCGTGATTAATGACGTTCTTAAAAAGGCGTCGAACCGTCAGCGCTCTTCTTAGTTAAGTAGTAAACGTCCGGCCGGCGTTACCCGCGGAACAGCGGTTCTCCGGCCTCGCGGATTAGCTTTGTGTCAAGGCCAATGGCCCCGCAGGACGAGAGTAGAGGGATAAAAGAGTCATGAGCATCGTCGATCGCGCCATGCACTTTTCTGGCGGACGCACCGGCATTCTCCTCATTCATGGACTTGGTGGCACGCCGGTAGAGATGCGTTTCGTCGCCGTTGGCTTGGCGCGCGCTGGATATACCGTGTCGGTACCCCAGCTTGCCGGTCATTGCGGCAGCGCGGATGATTTGAGGGGCACCACCTGGAAGGATTGGTACGCCAGCATCGAAGAGGCGCACGATAAGCTGCTTGAGGAATGCGATACGGTCATCGTCGGCGGTCTGTCGATGGGCGCCGTGCTCGCTCTTCACCTCGCGGCTCAGCGCCCCGATACCGTGCATGGTGTTGCCGCATTCGCGCCGACGTTGAAATTGGATGGCTGGGGTATCCCCTGGTACGCTTGGTTCTTCAACTTGTGCTTCCAGCGCAGCGTCGCGGACCGGTTCGATTTCGTCGAGCGCGAGCCGTTTGGCATCAAGGACAACCGCGTTCGCGGCCTGATTACGGCGGCGCTGGAGAGCGGAGACAGCTCGCAGGCGGGCCAGCTCAGCACGCCTGGCAGCTCGATGCTCGAGCTTCGCTATCTGGTTAAGACGGTTCAGGCCGAACTCGGAACGATCCGCCAGCCGGCGCTGATCCTGCATCCGCGTGAGGACGATCGCGCCAGCCTGAGCAATGCCTTCCGATTGCAGAAGGCGCTCGGTGGTCGTGTCGAGACGGTGGTGCTGGAAGACAGCTATCACATCGTCACGCTGGATCGGCAGCGCAACATCGTGATGGAACGCACCAGCCGCTTCACGGCCGACATCGAGCGGCGTATCGCGGAGCGTGCGGAGATGGAAGCCACCATCCAGGCTGCGCAGGTCAGCTCGCTCAAGGGCGGGGCGGGGCGCCCGGCCGCTTAAGCCCGGCTGCGACTTCAGTTTTGAGAATGACAAAGGCCCCGACAAAAAATCGGGGCCTGTTTCTTTGGGAACAGCGTCCAGTCGTCGGACGGTCCATGATCACACTCAAGAGATCGCAACGGATCTGACGAACACAGGCTGGACCCCTCAAGGAGGACTGTCATGAACAAGACGATCGCCATTGTTACGAGCATCCTGGCAACCGCCGCTGTTCTGGCGCCGTCCGCAC
>JAEZBU010000061.1 GCA_023426855.1 Pseudomonadota bacterium
AAGTATTCGGCTGAAAGCCTTGCTTCGAGAAGTTTTATGTTTGCAGGAATGTCGTCGACAACCAATACGCGCGCCGTCATGGCAAACCCTACACAGAACTGACAGGTACCCGCGCATCTCCAATGAATCGGTGAATGGTCTGTATGAATCCATTCACCGAAATTGGTTTTGAGATATAGGCCTCGCAGCCCCCCTCCCGAATGCGCTCTTCATCGCCTTTCATTGCGAAGGCCGTTACGGCGATGACAGGGATTTCCCGCAGATCGTCATCGTCTTTCAGCCACTTAGTGACTTCGAGGCCCGACACCTCGGGCAACTGTATATCCATCAGAATCAGGTCGGGGCGGTGATCCCGAGCGAGTTGCAGCGCATCGATACCGTTGCGCGTCTGCAGCGTCGCGTAGCCATGCGCGTCGAGAAGATCGTGGAAGAGCTTCATATTGAGCTCGTTATCCTCCACAATCAGCACGACCTTCACGGCGCGTTGTCCCCGCGCCTTCAGATCATTGATGATCCCGCTACGATCCTGGTAATTCATGGCGTTGGCCAACTCACCCATGCCCCACCTAACTCTTGCACCGATTCGAAGGGCGCACAGCAGGGGGCAGTGTCCCCTCGAAGCTGTAACCAACAGTTAAAGGTGTACAGTCATGCGAAATATAATCCGGGTGCAGAATTATGACTTTCAGAAACAAAGTTAAGCGGCTGTCACTGGAAGACGCGGAGGTCATTGGGCTCAATGCCTTAGCCTTTTTGGCAGAGGATGAAGCGCGTCTGGGCCGCTTTCTGGCGCTCACCGGCCTGTCAGTGGAGGAACTGCGGCAGAGCGCCGGCTCCACAGGTATAACGTCGGCCGTGCTCGAATATATCACCGGCGATGAATCGCTTCTTCTTGTCTTCGCAGCCTCCGCTTCGCTGGCGCCGGAGATGATTCCGCAAGCTCTCTCGGTATTGTCTGGTCCATCGTCACACGGATATGACGAATGACTGACGGTGTTGAAACGAAACTCCGGATCGGAATTGATCTGGGCGGCACCAAGATTGCGGGTATTGCGCTGCGCGCTGACGATACTGTCGCCGCCGAGTTCCGCATGTCGGCGCCGCGCGACAACTACACGAAAACACTGCACGCCATTCGCAGCGTTGTTCTGCACCTGGAGGAGGTGGCGGGCGAACGTGGAACCGTGGGCGTCGGCATGCCGGGCTCAATCGCGCCGGGTAATCGTCTGGCGCAGAACGCAAATTCTACCTGGCTCAATGGTCAGCCATTCGATCGGGATCTTGCCGAATGCCTCCAGCGCGAGGTGCGGCTGGCCAATGACGCCAACTGCTTCGCGCTGTCGGAGGCCATCGACGGCGCGGCGGCGGGAGCGCGTAGCGTATTCGGCATCATTCTCGGCACCGGCTGCGGCGGCGGTCTCGTCATCGACGGGCGGCTGATCAACGGTCCGCGCGGCATTACCGGCGAATGGGGACACAACTCCCTGCCCTGGCCCAGCGCAGAGGAAGTGCCGGGGCCGCGTTGCTGGTGCGGCCGCTTGGGCTGCATGGAGACATGGGTGTCGGGTCCGGCGCTTGCCGCAGAACATGCCCGCGAAACTGGCATCGCGATCGATTCCGTGGAGATCGCGACCAAGGCTGCAGCCGGAGATGCAAATGCGCGCGCCAGCCTGAACCGCCACGCCTCGCGATTGGCGCGCGGTCTGGCGCAGATCGTCAACGTCATCGACCCCGACGTGATCGTGATCGGTGGCGGCTTGAGCCAGCTTCAGCACCTGTACGCCGAGGTACCTGCGCTGATGGCGCCCTATGTGTTCAGCGACGATGCACTGGTGGATCTGCGACCGCCCAAATGGGGCGATGCCAGCGGCGTGCGTGGCGCCGCCTGGCTATGGGGGCACACGTCAGCCGATTGCGCGTAAGGCATCCGGGAGCTTACTTCTTCGCCGGATCGCACTTTCCAGGTTCAAGCATGATCAGCTCCTTCAGATCGCCGCGGATCGAGAAGTCGCCATAGTCGATGCGGATGCGGCGCGATACGCCGTTATCGAAAAACACGAACGCCAGTTCGTAAGATGGCACCGCGTCCTCGTTCTCCTTGCCGCGATCGTAGTAGCTGAGCGCGATCGGCCAGGCGGCCAACCCGTCCAGAACGCTGGCACTGCCCACTTCGGGCAGTGATTTGTTGTAGCCCGGCTCCCGCTTGGTTCCGATGTAAGCGTGGGTGGCATAGACTTTCTCGCCCTTTTCGGACGCATCGAACAGATCGGCGGTGAACGTCGTCTTGCCGTCCCGCGCCGCGCCGAGCAACTGCATCGAATGCTGGATTGGGAACAGCGTGTTGACGGGCAGCTTGTTCACTTTCTTCTTCGGACGGGTGATCTCGACGCGGATCTCGGGCGGGCTTTTACGCCGCGTGGCTTCGCCCGACGTCTGATCCTGCAGCGCGTCGTCGCGATACTGGCTCGAGTTGAAGCGGAACCTGTCGCCGGCCAGATCTTCCCAGCTCGACGAGCGCATATCGCTCACGCTGACCTGGCCTTCCTGGTTGGTGGTGCGCGTGACGAAGCGCATGCTCTGCGTGAAACCGTCACACGTCGAACCAGTCAGTTCGTAGACCATCCGGCCGCTCAGCTCGGACATACCAGCCCCGGCGCGTGCCGCCACCAGTGCGATGTCATAGATCGCGCGATGCGGCGTAAGCACAGCGGGATTCGCGGTGGCGACCGAAGCGCTGATCGCCGTTGCGACAAACGCCATCCCCGCCGCCAACGCCCTCGACTCTACGTACATTCGGTATCTCCCGCGAGTTGGCCGCACGCCTCGCTTGGCCGAAAGCCTAGAGCGCCGTTGGCGGATTGCAAAGTAGACAGTGCCGTATCAATCAGTTCGTGGTTTCTTTGTACGGTAAAAGTGTCGTTCACATAGCCGCTCGCCAGAGAACTCTCATATGTTTGATCGAAGCCAGTTCATTCGACCGATCGCGCATCGTGGGCTGCATGACGCGTCGGCGGGTTTGTTGGAGAATACGGCACCCGCATTCCTCGCCGGCATAGCGCGAGGATACGGCCTGGAATGTGACCTGCGCCCGGCGATCGACGGCACTCCATTCGTGTTCCATGACGATCGGCTGGATCGCCTAGTCGATGCCACCGGCCTTTTCGAAACGCGCACACCAAGCGAGCTGTCGAGCCTGCGCTACCGTGGTCAAAGCACGCACATTTTGACCTATGCCGAATTTCTCGAGCTTGCCGGCGGCAAGGTGCCTTTGCTGGTCGAGATCAAGAGCGAATGGGATGCGCCCGATCCCCGCTTCCTGAAATCCATCGCGGAGCAGTCGCTTGCCTACCACGGGCCGCTGGCGCTGATGTCGTTCGATCCGGCGGTCATCATCGCGATGAAAGATTTAGCCCCCAGCCTGCCGCGTGGCATCATCTCCGGACACTACGACGGGCCGCACTGGTGGCCCGACAAGATCGATGCCGAGCGCGCCTTCCGCCTCACCCATTGCCTGGAATCCGGGCCTGCCGAGCCGAATTTCATAGCCTACGATATCAAGGCATTGCCGACCCCGGTGACCCGGTTTGCACGCGAGGTCATGGGTCTGCCGCTGTTCACCTGGACAGTCCGCACCGAAGCGCAATTGCAGCGGGCGGCAACCTGGGCCGACGCGCCGATATTCGAAGGCTGCACGCCATTGCGATAGCAGTGCAAAAACCATGCTTGAACCTGCCGATTATTGTCCTAAGTCGCGGTGGGTACGGCTATTCTCGGCATGTTGCTGCTTGACGAACCTCGCGCTGCCACGCGCGTCGCCTGTCTCGGGCTTATCGTCGCCGGGGGGCTCGGCCTCAAAATTCTCGATCACGCATGACGCAGTGATCCCGGCCGTCAGTCGTCTATAATTGCTGCGATGCGGCCGCTCCAGGGAGACGACATGGATGCCAGCGCCAATGCGGTAGTCCAGGTTGCGGCTTCGATCGCCGAGATCGAAGCCGCACAATGGGATGCCTGCGCCAATCCCGATCCGTCCGTTATGAACCCGTTCGTCAGCCACGCCTTCCTGAAGGCGCTGGAGGATGCCGGAACGGTAACGCCGCGCACCGGCTGGATGCCGCGCCATCTCGCCTTGCAGGACGCCGATGGGGCGGTGGCGGCCGTCATGCCTTGCTACCTCAAGGGCCATAGCCGCGGCGAGTACGTGTTCGACCAGGGTTGGGCGGAAGCTTACGAGCAGGCCGGCGGTGACTATTACCCGAAATTGCTATGCGCGGTGCCGTTCACGCCGGTTCCGGGGCCTCGCCTGTTGGCCGGATCTGGCCCTGGCCGAGAGGACCGGGCGCGCACCATCGCCACCGCCGCCGTTCAACTCGCCCAGCAGCTCAACGTCTCGTCCCTGCACGTCAACTTCCTCACCGAAGCCGAGTGGCAGATGCTGGCGCCCGCGGGCTTCCTCCAGCGCACGGACCAGCAGTTTCACTGGCGTAACGCCGGCTACGCGACGTTCGATGATTTCCTCGCAGACCTCGCATCACGCAAGCGCAAGGCGGTGCGAAAAGAGCGCCTGGAAGCGTTGTCCAACGGGTTGACCATCGAGCTGATCACCGGCTCCGACATCACCGAAGCGCATTGGGACGCCTTCTTCGCATTCTACCAGGAGACAGGGTCGCGCAAGTGGGGACGTCCTTATCTCAATCGGAAATTCTTCTCGCTGCTCGGTGACGCGATGGCAGACCGCTGTTTGCTGATCATGGCGCGACGCGGCGATCGCTACGTCGCCGGCGCGCTCAACATGATCGGCGGCGACTGCCTGTATGGCCGCTACTGGGGCGCCATCGAGCACCACCCCTACCTGCATTTCGAGATCTGCTATTATCAGGCGATCGACTTCGCCATCGCGCATGGCCTCGCCCGCGTCGAAGCCGGTGCCCAGGGCGACCACAAACTCGCGCGCGGCTACATGCCGACGCCGACCTATTCGTCACACTGGATCGCCGACCGCAATTTCCGCCGTGCGGTTGCGCGCTATCTGGATGGCGAGCGCCGGCATGTCGCCGAAAGCGTTGAGCTGCTGGCTGGCTACGGCCCGTTTCGGAAAACCGCAGCCGAAGACGAAGCAATCTGATACGAAACGCCTGAACTTCGCAAAGCTCGATACGCGAGAAGGATCATGCCGATGGCCTACGACGACAGCAACGTGTTCGCGAAAATCCTGCGAGGCGAATTGCCGGCACACAAAATCTACGAGGATGACGATACATTCGCATTCATGGACATCATGCCCCGCGCTGACGGCCATTCACTCGTCATCCCGAAGACGCCCGCCCGCAACGTATTCGATGCTTCTCCTCAGCAGCTTGCTGCCTGCCTCTCGACCGTGCAGCGGATCGCCAAGGCCAGCATGACCGCCTTCGACGCCCAGGGCATCACCATCCAGCAGTTCAATGAGCCGGCCGGCGGACAGGTCGTCTTCCATCTGCATTTTCACGTCATTCCACGCTGGGATGGCATCAAGCTCGGACCGCACACGGGCCAGATGGAAAAGCCCGACATCCTGTCGACCAATGCGGAAAAGCTCCGCCGCGCGCTGGCGGCTTGAATCGATTAGGCGGCACCCGATATCGAGACGACACGCGTGCTCATCCGCGCGCATTTTGCCGGGGGCTGCCAGCGAGGCTCTCATCATGGCGCATATTCTCGTTGTCGGTGCCAGCCGCGGCACCGGGCTTGAGACGGTCAAGGCCGCACTGGCCGCCGGTCATCGGGTGCGCGCGCTGGCCCGCTCGGCACGCGATATGCCGATCGAGGATCCGCGATTGGAGAAAGTCGCCGGTGATGCCACCGACAGATCCACGCTGACCGACAGCCTTATCGGCATCGAAGCTGTGATCATGACGGTCGGCGTCACGCCCAGCGCCTCGCGCATCATCTCGGGCACACACCTGTTCTCGAACGCAACCCGCGCCCTGATCGACGCCATGGACGAAACGGGCGTCAGACGGCTCGTTGCCGTCACAGGTATCGGCGCTGGCGATAGCCGCGGGCACGGCGGCGTGCCGTACGATTGGTTCTTCTTCCCGCTGCTGCTGAAGCGCATTTACGACGACAAGGACGTCCAGGAACGCATGATCATGAACAGCGATCTGGACTGGACCATCATCCGCCCCGGCCTGCTGACCAATGGTCCGGCCACTGGCAATTATCGTGCGTTGACCGATCCGGTGACGTGGCGCGCCGATCGCATCAGCCGCGCGGATGTTGCGGACTTTCTGGTCAAGGAAACCACGCAACGCGCCTATACCGGCAAAACGCCTGTCCTCATATCATAGCGCATCACCTTTCGGCCGTTCAGCACATCGGCAGGCCGCCCCAAGCCCGCACCACTTCACAGTCACGTCATCGCCTGCCAGGTCGCTGTCTGCTTGAAAGTGGCCTCTGACGCCCAATATCGCGGTAGCAGAGCCACCCATCGGTGGACTGCACCTACCCCACCACCATCTTGATCGCCGCGAGGCTGCCGCCTCGCGAGGGAAACTTCCAGATGAAGAAAATCGGCTTCCTGTCGTTCGGGCACTGGACGCCCTCCCCGCAATCTCAAACCCGCTCGGCGTCTGACGTCCTGCTGCAATCCATCGATCTCGCAGTCGCGGCCGAGGAACTCGGCGCTGACGGCGCCTATTTCCGCGTCCACCATTTCGCACGGCAGCTCTCATCGCCATTCCCGCTGCTGGCAGCCATCGGCGCGCGCACCAAAACCATCGAGATCGGCACCGGCGTCATCGACATGCGCTACGAGAACCCGTGCTACATGATCGAGGATGCGAGCTCGGCCGATCTGATCTCAGGCGGGCGATTGCAGCTCGGCATCAGCCGCGGGTCGCCCGAGCAGGTGATCGAGGGATGGCGCTACTTCGGCTACCAGCCAGAAGAAGGCCAAACCGATCAGGACATGGCGCGCAACAACACCAGCATTTTCCTGAAGCTGCTGGACGGCGAAGGCTTCGCTGAACCCAATCCGCAGCCGATGTTCCCCAACCCGCCGGGACTGCTGCGCCTGGAGCCGCTTTCGGAAGGACTACGCGATCGCATCTGGTGGGGCGCAGCTTCCGATAGCACGGCCGAATGGGCGGCCAAGATCGGTATGAACCTGCAGAGTTCGACCCTGAAATGGGACGAGACCGGCGAGCCGTTCCACGTCCAGCAGGCCAACCAGATCCGCAAATATCGTGCAGCCTGGAAAGAAGCTGGCCACACGCGCACACCGCGCGTCTCGGTCAGCCGGTCGATCTTCGCGCTCATGAACGACACGGATCGGATGTACTTCGGATCGAGCCGCCCGGATCAGGACTCGGTCGGCGTGATCGACAACACCCGCGCCGTGTTCGGACGCAGCTATGCGGCAGAGCCCGACAAGCTGATCGCAGAACTCAAGCAGGACGAAGCCATCGCCGAAGCCGACACCCTGCTGCTGACCGTGCCGAACCAGTTGGGCGTCGACTACAACGTCCACGTCATCGGCTCGATCCTCAAGCACGTCGCTCCAGCCCTGGGGTGGCGGTAAGCCTCCACTGACCACGACTGTGACGGCAGACAAAGCGTCCGTCGTCACCTGCCCAGCGCTCAACCTCTCAGAACCCTACCCCTTCCGTCATTGCTGCACAGGCGGGAATCCAGATTACCGCAGCCAGCATTTGGAGAAGCCCGCATGGATGGCCGCCTCGGCGGCCATGACGGCGAGAGGATGTTAGCCTCCGATTGCCATCAGGGGACATCGCAGGTGCAGCGATGTCATTCGTCACGGGCAATGCCGAAGGCCGTAATTCCTGTCCTACGGGACAATCTTTCGGCCAAGTTGAGCCCGACTTAAAATCCTGCACAAATCCGAGAACGATCAACCAACTGACCGGGCGGGCGATGCCAATCTGGGGAACATCCTGCGTTTAGACAGGCCAATGGCGTGGTTGGTCTGCCCGCAAACACAAAAGCCGCCGACTTTGGGTCGGCGGCTTCTCTTGTCTCTATCAGCCGAACATCAGTCCGGCTTGCGCGGCACCGTTGGAACAGTGCCCGTGGAGGACTTGCGCGACGGCTTCTCCTTCGGGCCAGCTAGCGCCTTGCGCGGTGCCGCGGCCTCGATCAGAGCCTTTTCAGGCTCCTCCTCGTCACCGTCATCATCCTCGTCGTCGTCCTTCGGCTTCACGGCCTTCGGATCACCGGCGATCAGATCGAAGTCGAGCTTCTTGTCCTCGCCCTCGCCGGTGACCATCACCTTGACGGTGCCGCCATGCTCCAGCTTGCCGAACAGCAGTTCATCGGCGAGCGGTTTCTTGATGTATTCCTGGATGACACGTGCCAGCGGACGGGCGCCGAACTTGTCGTCATAACCCTTCTCGGCCAGCCACCTGGTCGCGTCTTCCGTCAGCTCGATGGTAACGCCGCGATCCGCGAGCTGAGCTTCGAGCTGGAAGATGAACTTCTCGACGACCTTGAAGATCACCTCCGGCGGCAGACCGGCAAACGGGATCGTCGCATCGAGGCGGTTGCGGAATTCCGGCGTGAACATCTTGTTGATCGCGTCAGTATCCTCGCCCTCGCGCTTGGCCCGGTTGAAGCCCATCGGCGCCTTGGCCAGATCGCTTGCGCCCGCATTCGTCGTCATGATCAGGATGACGTTGCGGAAATCGACCTGCTTGCCGTTGTGGTCGGTGAGCTTGCCGTGATCCATGACCTGCAGAAGGATGTTGTACAGATCCGGATGCGCCTTCTCGATCTCGTCCAGCAGCAGCACGCTGTGCGGATGCTGGTCGATGCCGTCGGTCAGCAGGCCGCCCTGGTCGAAGCCGACATAGCCTGGCGGCGCACCGATCAGCCGCGAGACCGTGTGCTTCTCCATGTATTCCGACATGTCGAAACGCAACAGTTCCACGCCCAACAGATTGGCGAGCTGCTTGGCAACCTCGGTCTTGCCGACGCCGGTCGGACCAGAGAACAGATAGCTGCCGATCGGCTTCTCGGGCTCCCGCAGGCCAGCCCGCGCGAGCTTGATCGCCGAGGCCAGAGCCTCGATCGCCTTGTTCTGCCCGAACACCACGTGCTTGAGGTCGCGCTCAAGATTGCCGAGCACTTCCGCGTCGCTCTTGGTGATGGGCTTGGGCGGAATGCGCGCCATAGTCGCGACGGTGGCTTCCACCTCCTTGACCGTGATCTTCTTTTTGCGCTTGCCCTCGACCACTAGCATCTGCGACGCGCCGGTCTCGTCGATCACGTCGATCGCCTTATCCGGCAGCTTGCGGTCGTGGTTGTTCTTGGCCGACAGTTCCACCGCCGCCTTGATGGCGTCGTTGGTGTACTTGATCTTGTGGAACTCTTCGAAATAGGGCTTCAAACCCTTGAGGATCTCGATCGAGTCCGGGATCGTCGGCTCCTTCACGTCGATCTTCTGGAACCGGCGCACCAGCGCACGGTCCTTCTCGAAGTGCTGCCGGTACTCCTTGTAGGTGGTCGATCCGATGCAGCGCACCGTGCCCGACTGAAGCGCGGGCTTCAGTAGGTTGGATGCGTCCATCGCGCCGCCGGAGGTCGCGCCGGCGCCGATCACGGTGTGGATCTCGTCGATGAACAGGATCGCGCCCTGGTAGTTCTCGACCTCCTTCATCACAGCCTTGAGCCGCTCCTCGAAGTCACCGCGATAGCGGGTGCCAGCGAGCAGCGCGCCCATGTCGAGCGAGAAGATGGTTGAGTTTTTCAGAACGTCCGGCACCTCGCCGCGGATGATCTTGCGGGCAAGGCCTTCGGCGATCGCGGTTTTGCCGACGCCCGGATCACCCACGAACAGCGGGTTGTTCTTTTGCCGACGGCACAAGACCTGAATGGTGCGCAGCACTTCCTGCTCGCGACCGATCAGCGGATCGATGCGGCCGTCACGCGCCTTCTTGTTCAGGTTGACGCAATACGTGTTCAGCGCATCGGCACCGGGCTTTTTGCTCTCGCCGCTTTCCGCGTTGCCGCCTTCCTCATCGACGCCACGCGCCGGACGCGGATCGGACATGCCGGGCCGCTTGGCGATGCCATGGCTGATGTACTGGACGGCATCGAACCGCGTCATCTCCTGCTCCTGCAGGAAGAACGCCGCATGGCTCTCGCGCTCCGCGAACATCGCGACGAGCACGTTGGCGCCAGTCACTTCCTCGCGGCCGGATGACTGCACGTGCACGACGGCGCGATGGATCACGCGCTGGAAACCGGTCGTCGGCTGAGCTTCCGACGTGCCGTTCATCTCCAGCGAGGCCAGCTCGGTGTCGAGATATTCGATGATGCGGGCGCGAAGGGCATCAACATCGACGTTGCAGGCGCGCATGACACCGGAGGCGTCACGATCGTCCAGCAAGGCCAGCAGCAGATGCTCCAGCGTCGCGTATTCGTGCTTGCGTTCGTTGGCGTACTCAAGCGCGCGATGCAACGCCGCTTCGAGACTTTGTGAGAACGAGGGCAAGGGAGCGTTACTCCTTCTCCATGGTGCACTGTAGAGGATGGCCATGCTGACGCGAGAAATCCATAACCTGCGTCACCTTGGTCTCGGCTACCTCATAGGTGTATACGCCGCACATCCCGACACCCTTGTGGTGGACATGCAGCATGATACGCGTGGCTTCTTCCCGCCCCTTATTGAAATGCTTCTCGATCACATGCACCACGAACTCCATCGGCGTGTAATCGTCATTGAGCAGCAACACCTTGTAAAGATGCGGCCGCTTTGTTTTCGGGCGCGTTTTGGTGACAAGTCCGGTGCGGCCGTCTTCTTCATGGCCTCTGTCCGGGCCTTTATCAGGTCCACGCTTGTCCGGCCCGTTCTTATCGGGGTCACCGCCGTTGCTCGCCATTGCTTCGATCTTCATAGTTGGCTCCACACGCTCCGCGTCTGAAGCGTCCCATCCTTCCATAGACTACCGGTTGCCGAGCATACACGCATTGTTACGCGACCATTGGGGTACGGCAATCCCCCTCTCCGAGTGCAATTATAATACGCAAGGCTGTAGCGAAGCGATCCACCGGCCTTGCATCATCCCGGGCAAATGGACGCAAAAAAGGCTCAACCGATCTAGCCCCACCCAATTTCGTCGACCGCAGCGTGTCCGGATTTCCA
>JAEZBU010000069.1 GCA_023426855.1 Pseudomonadota bacterium
GATTCACCGACCAGTCCCAGCGTCTCGCCGCGCTTGACGTCGACGCTCACCTCATTGACCGCTCGGACCAGTTTCGTGGGCTGGAACAAGCCCTTCGACACCGGAAAGAATTTACTCGCCTTTCGGAGGTCGATGATCGCTTCGGCGGCCGTATCCACGGCCTCCCTCTCGACAACCTCGGCTTCGCGTACCGTGCCAGCCAGCGCTTCGATCTCATGAAGACGATGGCAGGCAGCCAGATGATCAGGTTCGCCCTCGATCAGCGCCGGGACCTCGAGGCATTTGTCGATGGCATAGGGGCAACGTGGCCGGAAGCGGCAGCCTTCGGGTGGATCGAGAAGATTGGGCGGCGCACCCTCGATGGTCGCGAGCTTGGCGTTGCGACCACGATCCAGCCGAGGCACGGCCGACAGGAGACCGCGCGTATAGGGATGAAGGGGACGTCCGAAGACTCGCTCCGCCGTTCCGCTTTCGGCTAGCCGCGCGGCGTACATGACATTCACACGGTTTGCGTACCGCGCCACGATGCCCAGGTTATGGGTGATGATGATCACCGCAATGCCAAGGCGCTGCGTCAGCTCCTTCATCAATTCCAGGATTTGCGCCTGGATCGTGACGTCGAGTGCCGTGGTCGGTTCGTCGGCGATCAGCAGCTTCGGATTACAGGCCAGACCGATCGCGATCATGACGCGCTGCCGCATACCGCCCGAAAGCTGGTGCGGATACTGGTCCAGCCGGCTGTCAGGATCGGTGATGCCGACAAGGGTCAGCAGTTCGATGGCCCGGTTTCTGGCCTCTTCATCGCTCATCCCGAGATGGATTGTCAGTGGCTCGGTGATCTGGAGTCCGATCTTGAGGACTGGATTGAGCGACGTCATCGGCTCCTGAAAAATCATCGCGATATCGCGACCGCGAATTCCACGCATCTCCTCATCGGAGAGCTTCAGCAGTTCCTGACCATTGAAGCGGATGCTGCCAGACGGAATGCGAGCTGTTCCAGGCGGTAACAGGCGCATCGCGGCCAGCGCGGATACCGACTTTCCGGAACCGGACTCGCCGACAATCGCAACCATTTCGCCCGGATAAACCGAGTAGCTCAGCCCATCGACGGCCCGAACGATGCCGTGTCCAGTTTCGAACTGGACACGCAAATCTTCGATCTGAAGTACAGGGCTCAGCCCGCCGGTATTGCTCGTCAGCGTTGCTGAATCTGCACGCCCTGTTGCCTCAAGGTTCGTAACGACCTCGTTGTTCAACAGTGAATTCCTCCCAGAACAGGCATAATTGTTAGCAGCCTGAGCCGGGTCGGTCGAGCCTTTTACCGTCCGCGGCGAGTATAAACTCATGTGAACGGCTAACGGCTTTCGCTCATTGAGAATATTCCACGTGCCATCCGGCTTTTACAATATCGATAGGTGCCTCATCTCCCTGCGCGGCCCGATGTGGAAGATGTTCGGATTGAAAAGACGCTTATGCTCGCGCAAGCGCATCCGTTGAGGGCCATTATCGCGTCGGGACGAATTTTCTCTGCAAAGCGTCGACTGGCCGAAAAACGTACACTTAGAATTTGCAGAGATCTCTGACCAACCCCCTGTTCTTGGACGAACGCGACAATGGATGTCGAAACCGAGGGAAGTGTCACTATTGCTCGCGGGAACTGCGACAGTTGACCTGCGCATAGTGGCACGCAAAACAGCGATTTCTATTTTGCGAGGAGGCCTCACAATCAGCTGCTCGTCGCAAAACCTTTAGTTCCGGAGCACGGTTGCAATCGGTCGCATTCCTGCGGAACGCGGACTTGGCGATGGCAGGTTATGGGACGATGCGACTTTGCGCGACGCACCATCCGGATGGATGCGCTGGTTTCCTTCTGGCCCATCCGATTAGCCCCCTGATGGTCGCTCTCTGGCCACCGCGTCAATCAACGACGTCACGGATGCCATTATCCGTCCGGTGAGTGTCCGTCCGGGGAGCCGTTAGTCGGAGGTCGAGCGACCGTGCCCAAGCCATCATCTTTCGTCGGACGATGCTGCTGCTGCCTCGATGTCCGGAATCTCTGCCAGGGAAAATTGACCGTCGTGCGCAGATGACGTTGCACAGTCGTCACGCCGATGCCTTCGAAAGCAGAAAAGCCACCTCGGCATTCGGAAAGAGCGTGCCTTCGATGCCGTTATTTCCATAAGATACATTATCACGTTATGGAAGCGACCATGTCGACCTCGACTTTAGTTGTGCCAGCCTGAACATTGCGAAAAATGGGAATGACTATATCGTTTAGGTTTTCTCTCATGAATATTTATTGCCGTTGTGGCGGGCGCATTTCCAGTCTTCCCAGAATGCAGTCGATCGACCTGAGAAGAAGTAACGGATGGCATGGCCAGAATGCCGGCGCATGAGGACGATGTGCGCCAAGCCGCGTTCGAACTCAGTGCGCTGGCAGCCGTGCAAGCACTGGAAAGTGTGGTCTGGCCGAAGCTGAAGCCGGTGCTCAAAGCCTATCCCGACATCAGTGTCGAGCTGAACAGCACTTTCCGCAACATCGTCGAGGAAGGCTTCGACGCCGGCGTGCGGCTGGGCGAGAGTGTTGAGAAGGACATGATCGCGGTCCGCATCGGCCCGGACTGGCGCTTGGTGGTCCTGGCTTCACCGGGCTATCTCGAAGCGCATGATGTGCCGGGACACCCTCAGGATCTGGTGCGGCACGTCTGCATCAACATGCGCCACGAGACCGCCGACGGCCTTTATGCCTGGGAGTTCGAGAAGGACGGCCAGGAACTGCGCGTGCGCGTGAATGGTCAGCTCACCATCAACAATTCCTATGCGATGATCGATGCGGCGGTGAACGGCTACGGTGTCGCCCATGTCCCGGAAAACATCGTGGAACGGCACATTGCGTCAGGCGCGCTGGTGCAGATCCTGGACGACTGGTCGCCGTTCTTCGATGGCTACTTCCTCTACTATCCAAGCCGTCGACAGAGCCTGCCCGTCTTCAAGGTCATCGTCGATGCGCTGAGGTGCCGGGATGTGTAGTAATGTGATTATTCGTGCGGTTTGCACTGACGGTGGACTAACAGCGGACACTAGCATTGATGGGAGCACGTGATTCCGAACCGACCGAGCGTGCGGGACGGCGCGTCCGCAGAAGCGAGGCACGGCGCCGAACGCACCGCAGAGTTTTCGGACATCGGCGCGGCTGAGATATTGCCGTTAATGTAGTCGTAAATATTGTTTGCTTTTCGCCTGATAGAGGCTGTCGGCGCAGATTGCGATCGGCCCTCAGCCAGCTCAACGGCTCAAAGAGTCGGGTTCAATGGGCGCGCAGTGATCCTCGGCTCGCCGATCCGCAGCAGTCCTAGGTAATTCTGTTCTTCAAGATCATCTTGCGGAGCAGCATCGCAAGCGCATCCTTCTCCTCTGGTGTAAACATTTGAACCAGATACTGCTCCAGCTCGACCTGCATCGGCATCGTCTGTTCGCAAAGATCAATACCCGCCTTAGTCAGCTCGACAATTATGCCTCGCTTATCATTGGGGTCCGTACTGCGCTTGATCAGCCCAAGCGCTTCGGTCTCCTTGAGGAGATTCGACAGCCCTCCGGACGTTACAACAAGTGCACTTTTCAGCTGCGTCGGCGTCATTTGATATGGGGCCGGGGCACCGCTCGTCCGCAATGTGGCGATAATCGAATAAATGGAATACTTCAGCCCAACACGGGCCATATCTTTGTTCAGACTGGAAAGCAGCATTTCTGCGAGACGCAGAATGCGGACCGTAATTGCTTTGCCGCTGGCGTCCAAATCCGGTCTTTCGCGCTGCCAGACCTCGATGCTGAAGTCAGCAATGTCGTAGTCCGTCCCCATGAGCAGCGAGATATCGCCCCTCATGCCACGCGTCGTGTGCGGTACTGGCGAGGGGGAATGCCGCACTTTCTTCGATGATTTCTGTGCCATTGCTTATTGCGAGATCAATGCTGATAGGGCGATGCGAGACGGCCCGCACCAAGCCTTCCATTGCGACAGCCGTTCACCGATCGAGGGTCGAGATCAGCATCCCGGCAGGCGCATGGACGGTACCTACCGTCTCGGCGTAGCTCGAACAATAGCTTTATAGAAAGCTATCTTGACAACAATCAGACTTCACGCTTTCGTAGTGGTCTTGAAAAGTGGAGGGATAAGATATGTTCCGGAAGACTGCAGTACCTGCACTTGCGGTGCTCGCGCTGACGTTTTCGGCTGGCGCAAGCAGCGCCGCTGATATCGTTGTAGGCACGTTTGGTGGCAGCAATGGCGAAGCCGTGAAGGCGTGCCATGCCGACCCGTATACCAAAGACTCCGGCAATAACGTTACGACGAAGCTCGGCAATTCCTCACAGTTCGCATCCATGGTGCGCGCGACCGCGGGCGCTTCAGACATGGATGTCGTCTACATAGATGACTCGCTCGCGACGCAGCTCGCCAACGAAGGATTGCTTGAGAAGATCGATCCGGCCAAGTTGAAGAGCACAAGCCAACTTGTTGATGGCGCCTTCGGCGGCAAGGGACATTATGTGGTCTTCCAGTGGTCCTCCACCACGCTTGCCTACAATCCAAAACTTGTTTCCACTCCGCCAACATCCTGGGCCGATGTCTTTAAGCCGGAGTACGCTGGAAAGCTTGCGCTACCCGATATTTCCGGTACCGCGGGTGTGCATTTCCTTATCGCCGCAAATCGGCTTGGTGGCGGAACGCTTGATAATATCGACGAGGGACTGAAGCGAGCGAAATCGCTGGTTCCCGGAACCGTCGCTTTCTATACGCAGGCGGATCAGCTCCTTTCCATGTTCGAGCGTGGTGAGGTCGCGATTGCGCCATGGTACACGGATCGTGCAGCGGTTGCCGAAGACAAGGGCGTTCCGGTCAAGTTTGTCTATCCGTCCGAAGGCGCCATCGGCATTCGCGTAGCGCTGGTCATTCCGCGTGGCACAAAGAACCTCGACGCGGCTTTGCAGTACGTCGACCGGGTTCTGTCTAAAGAGGCCCAGGAGTGCTTTGCAGAGCGGATGTACGGCGGACCGGTCAATAAAGAGGCCGCGCTGAAGGGGCGCGCATCTGATGTTGTTCCGCCTTCGCAGTATGGCAAGCTGTACTTCATCGATCCGGAAGTCTCCTCAAAGTCAGTCGCCGGATGGCGTCAGCGCTGGCAGCGGGAAGTCACCCGCTGATCCCGAATTGCGAAAGCACGGCAGCTGCGGTGGAGCAAAGACTTTGTCTAGCCTGACCCTAAGCGCAGTATCCAAAGCCTACGGTGGCGTAAGTGTTGTCGACGATATCTCGCTATCCGTCGAGGATGGCGAGTTCGTCTCACTGCTCGGTCCCTCCGGCTGCGGCAAAACCACGATCTTGCGTATGATCGCAGGTTTGCTACCGCCATCTAGCGGCTCCATCAATGTTGGCGGGCAGGAGATCACCAATCTGCCCGCCAACAAGCGGCAGATCGGTCTCGTTTTCCAGTCTTATGCACTCTTTCCGCATATGACAGTATTCGAGAATGTCGCGTTCGGCTTGCGGCGACGCGGCGTAAGAGGTGGCGAACTGGAAGCCGGCGTTCATGATGCCCTGCGGCGCGTTCGCCTTTCTGATCTCGCCGATCGGTACCCGCGTCAGCTTTCGGGTGGCCAACAGCAGCGTATCGCGCTCGCGCGCGCCATTGCCTATCGCCCGCGCATTTTGCTGTTCGATGAGCCGCTGTCTAATCTCGACGCGCAGCTCCGCGAAGAACTGCAGATTGAGATAAAACGTCTGCAGAACGAGCTTAAAATCACGAGCATATTCGTGACGCATGACCAGCAGGAAGCCCTGTCGATGTCTGACAGGGTGTGCATTCTTGCCAAGGGGCGCATTCAGCAATACGCACACCCTGAGGAGATTTATCACAATCCTGCAAATGCATTTGTGGCCGCGTTTATTGGTCGACCGAACCGGTTGTGTGGATCCGTCCTCGAAGCAAATGCATCCGGCACACGGCTTCGAATTGCTGAGAAAATAGACGTTGCTGCCGCGCGTGCAGGTCCAGCATCGGGTGACGTGGATATTGTCATACGGCAAGAGGCGGTCCGCCTTTTGCCTGAGCCTACGGCCAATGTTCCTAACGTGTTTTCGGCGACTGTTGTTCTCCGAATTTTCGTAGGAGCAAATGTTCAGTATGTCCTGAACGTAGCGGATGGCATCGAACTCATTGCGTCCGTGGCGACCACATCTCCGCTCGGCAATTTCGCACCCGGAGACACGTTGTCAGTGGAACTCCCCGCAGACGCGATATTCTTTTCATGATCCGAAATCGGCATCACTCCAAGGAAGCTTCGGCATGAGGACGGCGCTTAAAGGCGAGCTTGGATTGCTTGCTCCGGTCTTAATGGTGCTGACCGTTTTCTTCGCTTTGCCGACGCTGCTGATACTTGGCCTGAGTTTCAAAGAGTACATCGTTGGTCAGGGTATCGGCAGCGATATCACCCTTGGAAATTATATCGAGGTTTTGGGTGATGGATTTTATCTGGCCATCATAGGCCGGACGCTATTCCTAGGCTTGGTCGTGACGCTTGTCTGCCTGCTCCTGGGATATCCTCTGGCGCTGTTCATTGTCCGCTCGTCCCCGCGCATTCAGTCGATCGCCATGCTGCTGGTTGTCTTCCCGCTGGTGCTGAATATCGTCGTCCGCTCCTTCGGCTTGATCATGCTGTTTGCTCCTGGGGGGATCATCAACGAGCTTTTGATGCAGCTCAACGTGATCGATAAGCCTCTGCGCCTGATGTATAATCTTACAGGCGTTGTGATTGGGCTGACGCAAATTCACCTGCCCTTCATCGTGTTGCTGATCGTTCCGGCGCTGCAAAGCATTCCGCAGGATCTGGAAGCGGCAGCAGAGACCATGTCGGCTGGACGCTTTCGAACATTCGTTTCAGTGATTTTGCCGCTGTCTCTGCCTGGCGCCGTTGCCGGCTCGATCCTCGTCTTCGTGCTGTCCATCAGTGCTCTGGTGACGCCGCGCATGCTCGGCGGGCCAACCTACAGCGTCATGGCCACGCAGATCTATGACGAGTTCATGGTCAATCTGAATTGGCCGATTGGGGCAGCACTCGCATTCGTTCTGACGGCTATCACGCTGCTGCTTGTTGTCGGGTCGAACAAGCTCGTGTCGCGATGGACGAGAGGCTTCGCGTCATGAACGCCAACGGACCTTCAAAAGCCCTTTCTGTGATCGGCTGGACGATCCTTCTGTTCCTCAATGGACCGATCGTCATCATCGTCCTGGCGGCGTTCAACGACAGTAATTATCTTCGGCTGTCATTCGATGCCCTGACGTTTAAATGGTTCGCGCATGTTCTGAGCGACGCTGCGTACCTGCAAGCGATCTCGACCAGCATCATCCTCGCGGCTGCAGCAACGGCGGTTTCTGGTGTAATCGGCATCGCTGGCGCGCTGGCACTACATCGCAAAGTGGTCCCAGGGAGCGGGGCGATTGCGGCCTTTCTGATGGCGCCGTTGGTCTTTCCTGGCATCGTTGTCGGTGTCGCTCTGCTCCAGTTTCTGACGATCGTCGGCCTGCGCGGAAGCTTCTTTTCGCTCATCATGTCGCATGTGGTTATTACAGTCCCCTACGTCATTCGGGCTGCGCTGTCGGGGCTGGCGGCGCTCAATCCTCAGATCGGCGAGGCGGCGCGTACTCTCGGCGCGGGCGGCTTTGCGACATTCTATCTTGTGACCCTGCCTATTATCAGACCAAGCCTTGTTGCAGGGTTGATTTTCTCCTTCATTATTTCGCTCGACAACGTGCCGGTCACGATATTCCTGCTGTCGCCGCGGCAATCGACGCTGCCAGTGAAGATTTTCACGGCTGTCGAGCACGGCATCGATCCCGGCATCGCGGCCGCTTCGACGCTTGTTATCTTAATCACCGCCGTCGTGTTGCTGGTGGCGCAGCGCAAGATAAATTTCTCGCGCATCATTTGAGGAATGGCCAGACGTGAATAACTTGACCTATCGCTTTCCACTTATGGTGACGTTCGACGTCGACGCCGAAACGATGTGGACGGCGCGCGATCCCAAGTATGCCAACTGGCCGATCATGATGTCCCAGGGGGCCTATAGCTGGAAAATCGGTGTCTGGCGTGTGCTGGATGTTCTTCGGCGCTATGGCATAAAGACGACGTTCTTTGTCCCTGGCCTCGTGGTCGAGCAACACCAGGAGATGATAGACGGCATTCTCAAGGATGGCCACGAGATCGCCCACCATAGCCACACGCACCGTTGGATTGTCAGCCTCACTCCGGAAGAGGAGGCTGAAGAAATGGAAAAGGGCATTGAGGCCATTGTTAAAGCGACCGGACGGGCGCCGCGCGGTTGGCGCTCTCCGGCGGCTGAAATCACGGATTACACCAAGGAACTGATGCTGAAGCATGAGTTCTCCTATTCGTCGAATTTCTTCGACGACGAACGCCCTTATATGCTGCCGATAAATGGAAAGCCGTCAGATATTGTCGAACTACCGTTTCGCTATGCCCTCTCAGACTCTCCATATTTCCAATTCTCGAAGGCTTTGCCTGGGCGCTCGATCTCCGCGCCAAGTGCCGTGCTCGAAATTTGGAAATGGGATTTTGATGTCCTCTATGCCGAACAGCGCATGATGGTTCTCGCGCTGCATCCTGAATTCAGCGGCCAGCCATTCGCCTCAAAATTGCTCGATCAGTTTCTCGCTTATGCGATGTCACATTCGTATGTACGTGCCGATCCGTGCGAGGTGATTGCCGAGGACTATCGTCGGTCTCTGAAGGAAGAGGTCGCGTCGTGAAGAGAATGGCCGGACGCCGAATCCTGATCGTTGGTGGTGCGAATGGCATTGGTCTCGCGTCGGCGCGCTTGATGGCGCGCGCCGGGGCCCGCGTTGCAATTATAGACCGCGCGATCGACGCTTTGGAACGCGCAGAGGCTGCAGTTGGCGACGGAATAGCGGGCTGCTTCGTCGCCGACCTGCGCGATTCCGCCCAATGCAAGGAAGCGGTGCAAAGAGCGACAATCGCTTTGGGCGGACTGGATGGTGTTGTGAATTGCGCCGCTGCGGACTTCGAAAAACCCGTGGAGGATGTCGAGGACGAGGACTGGGACGACGTTCTGCAGGTCAATATCAAAGGTACGGCTCGGATCTGCCGTCTCGCTTTCCCGCATCTGGCCGCATCAGGAAAAGCAACGATCGTCAACATCGCGTCCGGCGTTGGGCTGGTGCCCCTGCGCAACAAAGCGGCTTATGGCGCATCGAAGGCTGCGGTCATCATGTACACGAAGTCGCTTGCACTGGAGTGGGCAGAGCACGGTATTCGCGCAAATGCCATCTGTCCGGGCGCAATTGATACGCAGATGCTTCGCATGAGCTGGAAAGACGCGGCCGAGCCGGAGAAAATTATTGAAAGCATTCGCCAGCGCTATCCGCTGCGGCGGATCGCCGATCCTTCCGAGGTGGCAGAAGCCGTGCTTTTCCTCACATCACATGAGTCGAGTTACGTGACCGGAACTGCGCTTGCTGTCGATGGCGGGCGCAGCCTTCACTGAGGAAGCAGCCGATGAACACGCTTGAGGGCAAGGTAGCAGTCGTAACCGGTGGTGCCAATGGAATCGGTCTTGGTACTGTCCGCGCTTTTCTCGACCGCGGGGCAAAGGTCGCTCTGATCGACAGGGAAGAGGTCGCTGAAGAACTCCCGTTCGGTCCTGATCGCATATTTGCGCGACAAGCCGACGTAACCGACAAGAGCACGTTTGAGGGCTTCTTCTTGGAGGTGGCCGAGGAACTCGGGCCGATCGATATTCTTTTCAACAACGTCGGGCAGAGCGCGCGGGAGCGCTCGAAGCCGTTTGCGCAATCCTCTGAAGACACCTGGCGCTTCGTAATCGAGATCAATTTGATCACGACCATGCGCGCATGCCGGGCGGTGGCGCCATCGATGTTGGCACGAAAATCCGGACGAATCATAAATATGTCCAGCAATGCGGCGCTTGTCGGCGAAGTCGGTCTCTCCGACTATGCTGCCGTCAAGATGGCGATCGTCGGGCTTACCAGGGCCTTGTCGCAAGAGTTTGCGGCCGACGGCGTCACCGTGAATGTGGTTGCACCTGGCGCGATTAAAACGCGCGCGCACCAATCCATTCCGCGCGAAAGCCTCAATAAGCTCATCGCTCATACGCCGGTCGGGTTTGTGGCTGATCCCGTGGATGTTGCCGGGCTAGTTTGCTACCTGGCCAGCGACGAAGCCCGTTTTATCACCGGCCAGACGATTTCGATCGATGGCGGCCGGTGGATGCTCTGATCAGGAATTAAATCATGACAGCCGTGTACGAACTGACCGCAGTTGAGCTTGCCAGCGCAATTGCTGAGAAGAAAGTCTCACCCGTCGAAGCTGTGCAATCGGCACTCGACCGCATTGAAGAACTCGCCGAGATCAATGCCTTTCAGACCGTGTGCGCCGAACAGGCGCTGGAAAAGGCACGGGACGCTGAAAAAGTTGTGATGAGCGGCGCGGAGCTTCCGTCACTGTTTGGTGTGCCTCTTTCTGTGAAGGATCTCATCGACACGCAGGGCGTACGGACCACGATGGGTTCGTACATCTACGAAAACAACGTTCCAGCTCAGGACGGTGTCTCGGTTGCGCGCGCCAAAACGGCTGGCGCGATCCTGATTGGGAAAACAACCTCGCCGGAATTCGGTCACGGGCAATATCCGGTATCACCGATCTTCGGACGCACGCTCAATCCGATCGATCCGACGGTCACCCCGGGAGCATCGAGCTGTGGTGCGGCTGCGGCTACTGCCGCAGGAATGGGACAGTTGGCGCTCGGCAGTGATGGCGGAGGGTCAATTCGTATCCCCGCGTCGTGCTGTGGGATTGTTGGGTTGAAGGCGACCCTCGGTGCGATTCCTCACTTGCAGCCGCCGGATCTATTCTCCGCGAATTCGTTTGTCGGACCGATGACGCGCAGCGTCGCGGATGCCGAGCTATTGTTCGATGCGATTGCGGGGCCGTATTCGCGCGATCCTTATGGCCAGGCCGTGCCGCCGTCCTCCCCGGAGTTTTCCGGCTTCAAAGGGCTGAGAGTTGGCTGGATTCCGACGGGCGGCACGAGAATATCGGCGGAAACCGCCAAGGCTACCGAGGCCGCCATCGAACTCATGCGCGCGCAAGGAGCGATCATTGAAACCATTGATATCGATTTGAAGAGGTTGGAAGACACGTTTAATACCATGCTGCGTGTCAGCCTCGCGGCGCGCGTGGGTCGCTATGTCGAAGAATTCGGAGACCGGCTTTCATCGACGCTGCTCGATGAAATTGCGCGCGGCAAGCGCTATACTGCGGTCGATATGGCCCAGGTCACTTATGAACGCACCGCGGCTTTTCGCGACATCCAGTCTATCCTGTTGCGTAATGACATCATCGTTTCGCCCGTCACAACGGCGCCGGCACTGCCCACCGATGTCGACCTGACGGGCGATATCGAAATCGACGGGCATAACGAAGGCACAGTGCGCGGTGCTTGGTATCCCTTCACCTATCCGTTCAACCTTACGGGCCATCCGGCGTTGACATTGCCTTGCGGGTACAGTGCAAAGGGTTTGCCAATAGGACTTCAACTCGTGGGGCGCTGGTATCAAGACCGTTTTGTGCTGAAAGTGGCAAAGGCGCTTGAAGCCGACTTCGAGCTGCCGTCCGTTCTCACGCGGATCGCGATCCCGTCGCGGTCGCAACTTTGAAACTCAACTCTTGAGATCGCGGTACATTCTTCAATGTGTCGCAAACTGCTCGAAGCAAGGATGGAATATGTCTCTTTACAAGATCACGGTCGTCCCTGGCGATGGCATCGGCAAGGAAGTCTGTGACGCGGCGCTTCATGTCCTTGAAGGCGTCCAGACCAAGACTTTGAGCTTTGAGTTCAAAACCTATCCGGCCGGCGCTCAATGCTATGTTGAGAACGGAATTGCTTATCCGGATGAAACCAGAGCAGCGTGCAAGGCTGGTGACGCGATCCTGCACGGCGCATCGGGTATTCCGGGCATCTGCTATCCCGATGGAACCGAGGCTGGTCAGGATTTCACTCTGCAAACCCGTGTTGACCTTGATCTCTACGCGAATGTTCGTCCCATCCGGCTGTTTGACGGCGTGCCCGCGCCGCTTGCCAATCGCAAAGCTGGCGATATCGACTACATCATTGTCCGTGAGGGGAGTGAGGGCCTCTATGCCAGTCGGGGCGGCGGCGTCGTGCTGCGCGATGAGTTCGCAGTCGATCAATTAACGGTTTCGCGCGCTGGTGTCAGCCGGATCGTACGGTTGGCGGCCGATCTTGCTCGCAAGCACAATGGTGCACCCGAGGATAGAGCAAAGCGCCTGACAATAGTCGATAAGGCGAACGTTTTGCGCAGTTTCGCTTTCTTCCGGAAGGTCGCCTCCGAAGTTGTCTGCGATTATCCCGATCTCGATATCGAGTATCTGCTGACGGATGCGATGTCGCTGCACATGGTTGAGCGGCCGCATCACTTCAATGTCATGGTCATGGAAAATTTCGTTGGTGATCTGCTGTCGGATCTTGGGGCGGCGACGATCGGCGGCCTTGGTCTCGCGCCGTCTGCCGAGCTTGGTGACGGTCACGGGCTGTTCCAGGCGTCGCACGGCTCTGCTCCATCCATCGCTGGCAAAAATATCGCCAATCCGGTTGCGACAGTTCTCTCAGCGGCGTTCATGCTGGAATGGCTCGGCCGTACCAGAGACGACGAGGAGGCAACGCGCGCTGGAAGTAGCATTCGCACCGCCGTCGAGCACAGCCTTCTGTCTTCGGACACGCGTACGCGGGACGTTGGCGGGACGGCCTCCACGACTGAAGTCGCAAAAGCCATTCGCGGGAATCTCGCCGCATAACGCAGAGCACGTCGGCAAAGGGAGTGGCACTTTGCCAAAGCGGGGGAGTTTCGAGCAGAGGAGGCAACCGAAATCGGCTTCTCGCTCATCCCCAGGCCTGGAAGAGACGACACCCTCCTCGTCGCTTTTCACCACAAGTAGTTGAGAGAATACGTGGACCTCTGCCCACGTCGCCAGCTGTGTGAACTTCCCGCACATCTGCCGCCATACGGCCGCAACGTGGCAGATGCAGTCAGGCACGGAAAAGACGGAGATCGCCGGCTTCCTCGGCATGAGCGCGAAGACGCTCGAGGAGCGTCTATGGCCATCATCACCCCGACTTCCAGAGCAATGCCGCTGCCGGCGACGGACGCCACCGCTCACGCCGATAGGCCCGATTTCATGGGCGATTTCGTGGGCGCGAGAATTTTAAGTGGCAGATAACTATCTGATTTTACTGGCGATCCCGGCAGGACTCGAACCTGCGACCCTCTGCTTAGAAGACAAGCCTTCCGAGCCGACTGCACCTCTTTCCAACTCCCACCATCCTCACTAAATGCCCAAAATACAGGGGCTTTCTATATGTCAGTCGACAGAGGTTTGCCTCAGCACGCACCGGCACCGTGTCCAACACGGTTCGTACACGGTTCGCGGCGATGCGTGACACGGTTCGTGGAAAGAGGCGGAAAAAAGCATGTTCCAACCCACTCGACTGACCAAGAAGGTGATTGATGCGCTCCCCTCCCATGGCCCCAAGGGAGGTTCCTATGTCGTGCGCGATACCGGCGTTCGGGGACTGATGATTTCCGTCAACAAGAACAGAACGAAGACTTGGAAGGTGCAACGCGACCTCTACCGCAGCGGCAAGCTGATCAAGACTGTGCGCATGACCATCGGCGAATGGCCCGACATAGATGTCGATGGCGCACGCACCAGGGCACAAGAGGTCATCGCCCAGATCAAGCGTGGTATCGATCCCAAGGCGTCCGTCGAGCTAACAGCGGATTCAGTGCTCACCTGGACCCTGGCGCACGCCTACGATGAATATGAAATTCACATGCGCAAGCTGGAACGCCGCGACGCCAGCATCGAGGATATGCAGTACCGCCTCAACACATACCTTAGTGATTGGAAGGACCGCCTGATCGTCACTCTCACCAAAGCGGAGTGCAAGGCGCGGCATAAAAAGATCACCGAGGACGTCGCGCAGAGAACCAAATGGGCCGACGGCAAGCGCAGCGCCAACATGGCGCTCAAGCATGTTAAATGGGTCCTCAACTACGCCGCGAAGCAGTGCGAAGATCATGAGACGATGCCGAGTAATCCTGTTGCAGCCGTGACGATGCACAAGGAGCGTCGATCTGGACGATCGCTCCCCCTTGATGACATGCAGGACTGGTGGAGCACGGTCGAGGCCCTCCCCAACCCCCTCCGCCAACAGATGCACAAACTCGGGCTTCTGAGCGGAATGCGCCCCGGGACGCTTGTGACCATCCGGTGGGAATGGGTCAACCTCAACCAGAAGACCATAGCCATCCCGTACACCGACATGAAGTCGGATGACGCATTTAAACTGCCTCTGTCCGAGTACATGTGTGATGTCGTGCGCACAGCCATGACCATTGGCGGCATCATGTTCCCGAAATCCGAATGGCTGTTTCCGACGCGCTCCAATGACGGAAAGAGGATAATTGCTACTCAAGTATGGAAGGAGAAGGCGCTGCCAAGTGAAACAGGCCACATCCTCCGCCATACCTACCGCACCATCGCCGAGACAACCACGATCCCCCACAGCCATTGCCGCCTGCTGATCGATCACGCGCTCGACGGCATGGACGCCGTCTACGTCGACAAGCGGCAATTGTTTCGCGACCTGCTCGCTTCTCAGGAGATCATGACGGACAAGATCCTCAAGCTCTGCGATGCAGCTCCCGCGACTGACGCTTTCGCCCAAGCGGCATAAGCGTGGCACCAAGACAAAGCGGTCGGTGGAACCCACCGACCGCTCTTTTTTGCCGCTTACATACACGCGCTAGGCTCAGTACTGCGATGTTACCGTATGAACCGCCCGCGTTGCCCAGGCCAAAAGCGCAGAGCGCTCGTACACGACGCGGCCCCGCTTGCCTCTGCCCAGCTTGCAGTATTGCGGGCCGCCACCTTTGCCACGCATCCGCTCCAGGCTCCGCGGCGAGATGCGTACCAATTTCGCCGCTTCGATCGTCGTCATGAACACGCTCTGTTCGTCCACTGCCGTGGGGACCAGCCCCTCCGATGGCTCCAACATTTCGTCCAGCTCCTACGCGATACGACCCACGCGGACACCGCAATTCACACGACAAAGAGCCGCAAAATGCCCGTCGGTCCGGGCGATCGACCTGATAGTCCGTCGGCTTCACACCGTGCAGCAATTGGCCTTCCGCAAACTTGCAGGAAACCTTCCGGCTTCCTCCTACTTAACTGTGAACATATCACGAACAAATCAACAGCCATCCGCAGATTTTTGTCGATCGTCGACTCGCTCTTAGCGATTGCGGCGTAGGTTCAGGGCCATACCTTGCGCAGCATACCGCCTACCATGTCCGGAACCGGAACTAGCGTGTCAGGCATTAAGTTGTCGATCTTCTCAGTAATCTCGATCGCATCGTCGACCTCGATGCCGAGATGCCTCACCGTGTTCTCGATCTTGGAGTGCCCAAGTAGAAGCTGCACTGCGCGGAGATTACCAGCTTGCCGATAGATCAGCGCTGCCTTTGTGCGGCGTAACGAGTGCGTTCCAAACTCGGCAGCATCAAGCCCTATGCTCGCAACCCACTCCTGAACCAGCCGCGCGTACTGCCCTGTCAATTGGCCCGAGAGATCATTTCCGCCAAGCAGCGCGAAATCCCAGAAAATGGAGACTTGGCTCAAGACCAAGCAGGTAACGGCGTCTTGGAGAATTGACCAAGGGCCTAGTCAGCACCCGACATGGTCGTCGGTGCGATCGACTTGTTTGCTCTCCAGCTGAGCAAAGAAGTCGCTACAGGCTGCTACGACGAGGCGACCGAGTTCCTCGTCCGGGTCGATCCCACAGCGATCTGGACTCTCGATATATCCGTGATCGTAAGCCCCAGATGCCTCACTTTCCAGGCCGGACCGTGGCTTGGCACGAACAGTCTGGTCGGCCTGATCATCGTCGAATGACGCTCTGTGCTGGGAACAGTCATTGTTGGAGATGTTTAGTCCGGATAACCGGGCGCCATTGCCGGTATCTCCCCCTCCCTTGGTGCTTTTGTGTCTCTCGGCTATGAGTTTCGCAAGACTACCGGCGTCGCAGTCGGGGCCTCCCTCGTGACAACGGAGCTGCATGTGCCGAACCCCGCGCAGTACTCGCACAATGCTAGCGTACGTGGGGAGGCCCACTTATGCCACTTGGATCCCCCGTTGACTTGATAATTGGGACCCACCATCTTCGGCCTCTCGGAATAAGCACGGATTGGCGAATGGCTTGGCGAAAGACTCACGCGACCGTTTATGAGAAGCTGATTGCTGGCGTTGACTGGTCGAAATCGCCACTAGGTGACCCATCAAGTTGGTCCAAGCAATTAAGCCTGACTTTCTCGACCATCCTCGGCTCCCCCTCTCAGATCGTTCTCTTTTGGGGGCCAGAGTATGTCGCGCTGTACAATGAGGCCTATGCGCCAACCATAGGAAAGAAGCATCCCGCGGCCTTCGGTCGGCCAGCCATCGAAAACTGGAGTGAGTTGTGGCATGATCTGCGGCCGTTGCTGGATCGCGTGCGCCAGAACGGCGAACATGTATTCGCTAAAGATCACCCTTTCTATATGGAGCGTCACGGTTATCCCGAGCAAGTGACGTTCGATATTGCTTATTCCGCCGTGCTCGATGATAGCGGCTGCGTAGCCGGTGTCATCTGTGTAGTGAACGAAACGACGGAGCGAACAAAGTTCGAGCGTCAGCTACGAGAGAGTGAACAGCGCTTTCGCAACATGGCCGATAGCGCTCCGGTAATGATGTGGGTAACCAACGAACAGGGCCTATGTACCTACCTGAACAAGACTTGGTATGTAGTGACTGGACAGACCCGTGAAGAAGCTGAAGGGTTGGGCTGGCTCGAGGCAACGCATCCCGATGATCGCGCCAATGCGGAACAAGCCTTTCTGCAAGCCAACGCTCAAGCAGCTCCGTTTCGCCTTGAATACAGACTGCGCCAAGCGGACGGCAGTTATCGTTGGGCGATCGACGCAGCTCAGCCACGCCTAGGGGATGACGGGTCCTTCCTCGGCTATATTGGCTCCGTTACTGACATTCATGAACTGAAATTAGCCGAGATCAAACGCACGGCAATCATCGAGCTTCAGGAGCAATTCAGATCTCGCGTGGAGGCCGCGGACATAGCCTACGCCTCCGCTGAGTTGTTGGGTCGCTTGATGAATATCAGCCGTGCAGGCTATGGCGTTGTCGATCCCCTGAAAGAAACGATTACTATCGAGCGAGATTGGAATGCGCCCGGCATAAAAAGCTTGGCTGGAACACTGCACTTTCGTGAATATGGCTCTTACATCGACAACTTGAAGCGTGGTGAGACTGTCATCATTCATGATGCAGAGACCGACCCGCGAACGACCTCGAGCGCGGCGGCACTGAAAGCGATCAGCGCGCAATCCGTTATAAATATGCCAATCACTGAAGAGAACGGTCTCGTCGCGCTCCTCTATCTCAATCACGAGGCGGCGCGACGGTGGACTGATGACGAGATCGATTTGATACGAGATATCGCCGAACGCACGCGGTTGGCGGTTGAGCGTCGCCGTGCCGAAAATGAGCTGCGTGCGTTGACGGTATCGCTGGAGAACCAGGTCAATGAACGCACGGCGGCACTATTGAAATCCGAAGAGCAGTTACGCCAAGCCCAGAAAATGGAAGCGGTCGGGCAACTGACAGGCGGTATCGCGCATGATTTCAACAACATGCTGGCCGTCATCATTGGTGGTCTGGGCCTCATTCAGCGCCGCTTAGAGCGCGGCGAAACTGATGTCCAAAAGCTTATAGACGGAGCAGTTGAAAGCGCTCACAAAGCCGCGACGCTGACACAGCGCCTGCTGGCATTTTCCCGACAGCAACCACTCGACCCGAAACCCATCGACGCCAATAGTCTCGTCGCCAACATGCGCGAGATGCTGTACCGGACACTCGGAGACCACATCCAAATTGAAAGTGTGCTTTCTGCAGGTCTTTGGCGAGCGCGCGTCGATCTTGCGCAGCTCGAGAGCTCTATCCTCAATCTTGCCATCAATTCTCGCGACGCAATGCCAGATGGCGGCAAGCTCACAATTGAAACGGCGAATGCGCATATCGATGACAATTACGCCCACGAACACGCTGTCGAGATGGGGCAATATGTTTTGATCGCGGTGAGTGATTCGGGGACCGGCATGTCGCCCGATGTTGCAAGCCGAGCGTTCGAGCCATTCTTCACAACCAAGGCAGTTGGCAAGGGGACGGGGCTGGGGCTAAGCCAGATATTCGGTTTTGCTCGGCAATCCGGCGGCCACGTTAAGATTTACTCGGAAGTCGGTGTTGGAACGACCGTCAAACTTTATATCCCGCGTTACCGCGGAGACGCATCAGCGTTCGAAATGCCTCGTGCGGATGAATTCCTAACGGCAACGGGCGAATGCATCCTGCTCGTCGAGGATCGCGACGATGTTCGAACGTTTGCAGCCGAAGCATTGAAGGAACTGGGTTACACAGTTGTCACTGCGCTTGGGGGAGCTGAAGCGCTCAGTAGGCTTCAGGACGGGCTACGGCCGGACGTTCTCCTCACCGACATCGTTATGCCGGAAATCAATGGTCGCCAACTCGCAGATGCGGCGGTGAAGCTGCTCCCTAGCCTGAAAGTTCTGTATATGACCGGCTACACACGCAATGCCGTCGTGCATAATGGAATGCTCGATCCAGGAACGAACTTTATTCAAAAGCCTTTCACCCTCGACCAACTTGGAGCAAAGGTCAGAAGCATCATCAATCAGATCGATTGCGAGTAGACTGCGAGTGCCGTTCAGACTGCCCCCGGCCGCTTCGGGCGATTATTATCACTGATGGGCAACACGCGATGAGCGCACGCGCCGATGCCGTGACTTGCACAAATGTTTCGAGCGATTCCGCTGCCTTTCGTCATGCCTCGAAGACAACGGTAATCGCGACAGGCTGTCTGAAGTTTTGAAACAGCAAAACCTTTGTCCATGTTGCCAGCGGCAGAAGTTCGATCAATCCGACCGGCCTGAGCCCCACCACCCTACAAATCTTTTCTGGCGGTCAGAGCATCTCCTCACGTCCCGTCGCTGAGCGTCGGAGATCGTCTACGTCCCTCATTGTAGCGATCACTTTCTCGTCCCATTGAATTCAGAGACCGGTCCAATGCGCACATTAATCACCGTTGCTATTTCCGGGCTGCGTGCTGCCGGCCGTAGCTGTCGTGACGGCGAATACAAGCATGTCTTTGGACCAGATTAAATAATGAGTCGGTCCCAGCTGCCGTAATTGGCGTCACTCCGTGTGCCACGGGGCAGGCTGAAGCCAATCAAGATCAAGCCGATCGCGACGTTGAGTATCGTGCCTGCGACTGTCCCGCCGATGAAGAAGAAGGGTGAAAGAACGATCCATGCCCCAAGAGCCACGTTCACAAACCGCACCGCTCGCGCGACCTCGGCCATTGCTGTGACAGCGACGAGAATTATCAAACATCCCACGATGTGATCGCTGAAGTACAGCGGTGGCTGCGTGCCGACGAGAACTGGCGTTATCATAAGGAGCGCACCGAGGACCGTGCTGGCCACGAGCGTCCACGGGAAATTGACACCACCCATCAGGAATTCGCGCAGAATGGCAGAAACCGGTTGATCAAGATCCGGCCCAGGCTGTTGATCTTCGGATAAGGATGGTCCGCCGCGCCAGAACGTGCGCCAAAACGGTTCTCCGGCTCGCGTCGCCGACCGCAGGTACTGACATGTCGCTAGCACCTCATCGATCGAATAGGGAATGAGGATGACAGTCACAGCCGCCTGGACAATGCATAGCGTGCACAGCGCCCCAATCAATGGCGGCTGAATAATGATGAAACTCACGCTGACGATGCCAAGCGGGATGATTAAAAGACCGAAAAGCAGGACCATCCAAGGCATGGTGCGCCAGCGCCGACGGTCTCCAATAACGCCCGCCAGGATATCCAGCGCATACGCAAAGGCGCCGACACCTGCATCGGCAATCGGAAATCCCTTCGAGACCCAAGACGTAACGACAGCCTCGCTGCCATTGGCAACCGGCGCATCGCCGGCGCCAAAAAACGGATCCCATAAACTATTGATGTGGCCCATCTGATAGGCTGCGAGATAGCGCGACACGAATAAGCCGATCAAAGCCAGACCGACAATCGGAAGGCGCTGCGTAAATGATGAAGGAGAATAGGTCCAGCCAAGCGGCCGGTCATCATCCGCAGCGTGCGCGCGATAGCTAACGCCAGGGGTCGGAGGTACAATTACCGCAAACGCGACGATGAACATGCCAGCCAATGTGTCGCTGGTATACGCCCCAGCACTCGTGGTCCAGAACGCCAGCGGCGCGAACATGACCCAGATGCCGATTGCCGCCGTCACCCACTGAAGGCCGACAAAGCGCTCACGCATGCCAAGAAGAGCGAGGATGGTGACGAGAAATCCGGAGATGATTTCGCTGATGCCTAGCCTCGCATTGCGAACCTCCGCGGCTGCAATGTCATGGCCGAGCGCAGGTGGCACCGATGCGGCTACGGGATCAAAAAGACCAAGTGTGAATGGCGTTGCAACAAGCCACAGTCCAATAGCGGCATTCGTCAGTGGCGCCCACAGAGTGGCCTGTCGATGCAGCTCGGCCTCAGTAGCGACCCGCTGCTCACTTTGCTCAAGGGGCCCACGCAATCGCGCGGCCGCCTGTTCGAGTTCTGGCTCCGAGGCCGCAACGGGCGCAGGCTCAAGTTTGTTGATCTCATACCAGTCGGTCGGATCTGACTTGAGCCGACTGATGATTTCGGGAAGGGTATCACCGAGACTATGGCGTGGCTCCCAGCCCAAGAGCTGCCGCGCCCGCGAGATGTCGATCTCGTAATGATCGTCGGAGTTTTCGATCATCCACGCCTTGATGTCGGTCTCCTGATCCAGGACTTTTTCCTGCATGATCGCGCCAAACTTGGTGACGCCCTTGGGAAGCACAAACGTCTGCCACTCCTCGCCATGAATGAGATGACCGATGCGCTTCTGCATCTGTTCGTAGGAGAGCGTCTCCTCCTCGCCGATGAGGAAAGTACTCACGTCCGGAAGCGTGGTGCGGCGATCTATTGTCCGTTCAACGGCTTCAACTAGATCGTCGATATGAAGGTAGGGTTGACCCGACGTGATGTCCCCTGTGAACAGATACGCAGTGGGCAAACGCTCGAAAATACGGGCAATCTGCTGGCTGATGAATGCCGCGCGGCAATTCTCGTCGTAAACACCCGCGAACCGCATGATGACGACAGGCACAGCCCCTCGCTCCTGCAGGATCACAGCCTCGGTTTTAGCCTTTGATGCAGGGTAAGCCCATGCGGGTTCGATTGGCGCGTCTTCATTGATCGTCACGCCCTTTGCGGAACTGGGCGCATGAACCAGGAGCGTGCTGGAGAAAATGAACTGCTTTGTCTGGAGCGTCTGAAGCTCCTTCAAAAGCCGACGGGTCCCCTCAACTGTCACCGCATCGTATTTAAGGTTATCTTCGCCAGTCGTATCGTAATAAGCAGCAAGATGCACGACGGACGCGATCTGATCACCGGCATCGCGACGAATATCGCCAATGGCCCGAGCGACGCTCTCCTCCGAACTGAGATCAATTTCGAATGTCTCGACCTCGTCGATGGGCTCCCGCGGCTGTGAAACATCCAGACCGACGATTTTATATCGGTCTTTAAGGCGTCTTGTTATTGCCAGACCGAGAAAGCCGCTACTCCCGGTAATGATGACGACAGGACGCTCACCGTGGCTGTCGCGCAAGGCCGCACCTTCTCTGCGGATCGTCGGGACGTTTTGCGCCTCAAGCACCGATCTCAATCCATGCGGACCGGCATTCAATGCTGTAAACGGCATTGGATAGGGCGGCTGCATTCGACCCCGTTGTCACCATGCCCTGCAGCCGGAAGCTGATTTGCGCCTCAAGCACATCCTGATCAGTGCGGAAATTCACATCAGGGTCGGGATTTACCAAGAACCGTTGAAGGGCAGGTTTGTCAGGTCCATCAACAATCGTAAGCCTATCTGTCGCCATAATGTACTCCTCAAGCTTCAGAGCAAACGCTGCCATGGTTGAAAGGTTCAGCTTCCATTATTTGCCGAAGCCCCTTCGGCGTGTCGGCTCCTTTTTCGTCTTGAAGCGGAACCAAACGGACCGCCGCGCGTTACGGGATTGGTAGGTGAAACGCCTACGTTTCGCCATGGCTGTAGAGCTCCGGACGGGAAACCGCTCCGGAGCTTGTTGGTTGAGACCACGGTGACACCGCGATGGTCACGCCGCTTTGATACGATCACCGACGCGCTCCGCGCGCTCTTTCTCACATCCGCAACGTTGAGGACACGCAGACAGGCGCGTATGTCGATCTGGTCGGCAACGTTGTTCACTAACGTTTCAGATATCCTTCGCAGGTCGCACTGCACGCTCTGCGCGGTTATCCAAGTGTCGGTCATAGAACCATACCGTTAAGCAAAGCGTTGCAGGAGCGGACTGGCAGACGCGAGTGCGACCGGCAATCACGCGCTCGATAGACGTCGCGGAGTACGTCATGATGATCGATTGGAATGCTGTATTCATTCCGGCCGTGGGACTTGCGGAAATCATTCTTCGCGGCTCCATTATGTATCTTGGCCTATTTGCAATCCTGAGATTTATGGCGCGCCGACAGGCGGGAAACTTCGGCGCGGCGGACCTGCTTGTAATCGTTCTGATCGCTGATGCCGCACAGAACGGGCTTGGCAAGGAATACAGCTCCGTGACAGAGGGCCTAGTGCTCGTCATGACGATCGTTGCCTGGGAATATCTCATAGACTGGCTGCGCTACCGCTTCCCGGCGCTCCGGCCTATCCTTGCGGCGCCGCCAATTACCCTCATCGAGAACGGCAAACTGAAAACGGAGAACATCGCGAGTGAGATGATTGCAGAAGAAGATTTGCGCTCCCAGCTGCGTGAGAAAGACGTGCTTTCCTACGAGCAAGTCCGATTGGCCAAGTTGGAAGGCGACGGTCGGCTCAGTGTCATTAAAATGCAGCCATGACGAATAAGCAGAAAGGCCTGCGTTTTGGTCCGCTCGGCAATGCAACGGTTCATCTGTGCGTCGACATGCAACGGATGTTCGACGTCGGAAGTCCATGGAAAACCGACTGGCTGCGGAAAGTCCTGCCACAGGTCGTTCGTCTGTGCGAGGCGCGCCCAGAGCGCACAATCTTCAGCAAATTCATTCCGGCAGTTGCGAGCGCGACAGCTCGAGGGGCATGGCAACGCTACTACCAACGATGGGATCACATGACGCTGACCAAGGTGGATCTATCACTTCTCGAACTCGTCCCTGAACTCCAGATCTTCGTGCCGCCAGCGACCACTGTCGAAAAGAAAGTGTACTCGCCTTGGGCTGGAACAGATTTGCTGCCGACGCTGCTGGGGAAGAACGTAGATACTATCGTCATCTCAGGTGGCGAGACCGACGTCTGCGTCCTGGCGACTGTTCTGGGCGCCGTCGACGCTGGGTTTCGGGTTATCGTCGCAACCGATGCGCTGTGCAGCTCGGTCGATCATACGCACGATGCCATCATCGATTTCTTCCATGGGCGTCTCAAGGAACAAATTGAGGCCGCGGCGGTCGCTGAGATTGTCGAGAGCTGGCCTTCAGAGTGAGCGCACCGCCGGCCCGTCGGATCTGGTAAAGCTCTCATAAGCACGCAGCTTGTGCAGGCGCGCGCCACATTCCAAATGAAAGTTGTGCAGCAGATCCACAATCACGTTTCCGGTTGGGGTCACCATGTGAGCATTCCGCGTCGCGGCCTGCAGCAGAACGCTCAGATTCCGCAAAGAAGGCCACTCAGCTGCGAAAGAATCGTGGTCATTGATCGCGCGTGACCTCGCCGGCCTGCAGTAAACGGTTTCTATGTTGCGCTCGAATGAATTTCACTGACACGATACGCGACGCGGAACCATAATAATGAGTTGATGTTGCATTCCCAGGCGTGATCGCAGCAGCGGAGGAAGGCCATGGCCGAAGATTTATCCGGCAAAAGGGTCGCCATCCTGGTAACCAACGGCTTTGAGGAAGTGGAGCTCACCGAGCCGCGCAAGGCTCTCGATTTGGCCGGCGCAGTGACGCAAATCGTGTCACCATCGGACGAGACCGTACGCGCATGGTCATTCATCGATTGGGGCGACGACTACCCTGTCGATCAAGCGCTGGACCAGGCGAAACCAGACGAGTTCGACGCCTTGCTCCTTCCGGGCGGTGTGCTCAGCCCCGATAAGCTGAGGATCGAACCAAAGGCGATCACGTTCGTCAAAGCGTTTGTAGATGCCGGTAAGCCGATCGCCGCCATCTGCCACGGACCATGGACATTGATCGAAGCCGGAGCAACGCGCGGGCGGCAAATGACATCTTACCCGTCGTTAAAGTCCGATCTGGTGAATGCCGGCGCCAAATGGGTCAATCAGGAAGTCGTGGTTGACAACGGCCTGGTGACAAGCCGCAACCCGGATGACATACCGGCTTTCATCGAAAAGATGATCGAGGAATTTGCCGAAGGCCGTCATAACCAGGCGGCCGAATAAGGTGCTGCGATTTACCCGACCGCAGCAGTGGGTCAACTCGGTAGAGCCGAGGCAACGGACGAATTAGGCAGGGTGACACGAGATACTCGCCACCAGCAGCGACACTGCGAGATGCTCGACCTCATCGCCGGCCTGCTTGAGCTTCAGAAGACGCCAACGCTCAACCTTCGAGCATGCTACGCGCTGGCTCCTCTGCGAGCGCACGTTCGATCTCCGCCGCCCCCGGCGTTCCGCGTTTCAGCGCCTTTTCCATGTTCTCAACGTATTTCGGCATGCGCTTGGGCGGCAACAGTGGCTCGTTGGGATCGACGACGGCCTCGACCAGTGCGGCACCGTCATGCGTGAAGGCGGCAAGAACTGCGCTTTCGCAGTCCTCGGCCGTTTCTGCTTTCCAGCCGCGAATGCCCATGGATTCGGCGGCCTTCACGAAATCGATCGGCTCCAGGTCGCATTCGTATTCGGGATTGCCGAGGAACATCATCTGCTCCCACTTGATCTGCCCGAGCGTGTTGTTCTTGAGTACAACGATCTTGATGGGAAGCTTGTAGCGCGTGATGCTGGCGAGTTCGCCCAATAGCATGCTCAAGCCGCCATCGCCGACGAATGCAACGACCTGCCGACTGGGAAACGCGATACCGGCCGCGATCGCATACGGGATCGCGCACCCCATCGTCGCCATGTGGCCAGAGACGCCGTACATCTGGTTGTCGGTCAGTTCGACATGACGCGCACAAAGACCGGTGTTGTGACCGGAGTCCGAGACCACAATGGCGTCCGATGCAAGATGAGCGCCGAGTGCCTGCGCGATGGCCTGCGGCTTCATTGGCTTGCCTGGCTTGTCCGCCGACTCTCTCAAGAGTTCACGCCACGCGTTCATCCTCTTCTGCGCGCTTTCGAGAAAACTGCGATCCGATTTACGCTGCAGTTGCTTGTTCAGCAGGCGCAGCGTCACGACGGCGTCACCGGCCAAGCCCACCTCCACCGGAAAACGCAACCCGATGCGGGCCGCATCACGATCGATCTGCACGCCGCGCGCCTGTTCAGGCTTGGGATAGTATTCGATATAGGGAAACGTGCTGCCGACGATCAGCAGCGTGTCGCACTCCTCCATTGCCTCCTGCGATGGGCGCGTACCAAGAAGGCCAATGCCGCCCGTCGTCAGTGGATGCGCATCCGGCAGCACCGCCTTGCCGAGCAGCGCCTTGATGACAGGAGCACCGAGTCGCTCGGCAGTTTCAACGAGCTCTTCCCGCGCCCCAAGCGCGCCCTGTCCCGCGAGAATTGCGACCCGCTGGCCGGCGTTCAGGATCTCCGCTGCGCGCGCAATGTCGTCGTCGGACGGAATACGCCGCGCATCGGCTTCGGCCAGCGAAACGTGATGCTTGACGTTGCGCGGTGAGCGCGGCGCGTCCTCCACCTCCTGCTCCTGGACATCAGTCGGTATGGCGACGTGCGCGACACCACGCTCCGCCAACGCCGTCCGGCACGCGAGCGACACGACGTTCTCCACTTGCGCTGGCCCCATGATGCGGGCCGAATAACACGCCACGTCCATGAAGAGGCGTGTGTGATCGACATCCTGCTGGGTGTGGGTATCAGTGAGATCATGATATGGCAGACCGGTGATGGCGAGCACCGGCGCGCGGTCCGCCTTGGCGTCGTAGAGACCATTGAGGAGATGGATGCCACCGGGGCCGGTCGTGGCGAGGCAGCAGCCGAGCTTTCCAGTCCACTTGGCATAACCACACGCCATCAGCGCCGCGGATTCCTCGTGGCGCACCTGCACGAAGCGGATCTGATCCCTGTGCGTGCGGATCGCCTCCATGATGCCATTGATGCCGTCACCCGGCATTCCGAAGATGACGTCCACGCCCCAGGCTTTCAGCGTTTCTATGAGGGCATCCGAAGCATTGCGGGGCATTGGTGGTCCTCCACCTTAGAGGATGGGTTTGCCGCCGGTGACGGCGATGGTGGCCCCCGAGACGTAGCTCGAGAGAGGATCGGCCAGCATGACGAATGCAGTCGCCAGTTCCGCCGGTTGACCGGGCCGCTTCATCGGCACTTGCTTTCCGAAATTGGACACCGACTCATCGGGCAGCGTCGACGGGATGAGCGGCGTCCAGATCGGACCAGGCGCCACGGCATTGGCGCGGATGCCTTCTCCGCCAACAACTGCGCAAGTCCGGCCGTATAGTTCTGAATCGCGCCTTTGGTGGTGGCGTAGGCGAGCAATGTCGGATTTGGTGTGTCGGAATTGATTGAAGCCGTGTTGATGATGGCGCTGCCGGGCTGCATATGCGCGACCGCTGCTTTTGTCAGATAGAACATGGCGTGGATGTTGACCCTGAACGTTAGCTCCCACTCCTCATCGGAAATATCGCCGATCTGCGTGAAGCTCGCTTGATGCGCTGCATTGTTGACGAGAATGTCGATGCCGCCCAATTCGGACACCGCTTTCTCGATGATCGTCCGGCAATGCGCAGCATTCTGAATATCTCCAGGCACCAGCAGCGCCTTTTGACCGGCGGCTTCGACCAGCCTTTTCGTTTCCTCGGCATCTTCATGCTCTTCCAGATAAGAAATGAGCACGTCTGCACCTTCGCGCGCATAGGCAATGGCAACGGCGCGGCCGATTCCACTATCGGCGCCGGTAATCACCGCCTTCTTACCCTTGAGGCGCCCGGAGCCCTTGTAGCTCTCCTCGCCATGATCCGGGACCGGCTTCATCTTGGCCGTAAGACCCGGCATCGGCTGCTTCTGTTTCGGAAACGGTGGTTCCGGATGCTGTGATGTGGTCACGGGATGGCTCGCAGGTTCGGATTGAGGCGGGCACGGCGCCGTGAGCGCAATGCACTTTGCGCTTCATGTTCCAACACGGCGATGTGCTTGAAGTTCCCGTCCGAATCGCTCTGCCTCGGCTCTTGCACGCACGATCCGAACGGCTATGTCTCAGACAGCATCCTGATCAGACTGGAAGAAACCTTGGCACGACGCACCGGCAGCGCTGATCTTCCCCTCCACGGCGGGCGCGTACCGGCCTGGCTCGGACAGCGTATGTCCGTGCTCGGCGCGGTCATTGTCGAGGCTATCACCCATCATTACGGCCGCGATGAAGTCCTGCGGCGCCTTTCGCACCCATTCTGGTTCCAGTCCTTTGGTGCGGTCATGGGCATGGATTGGCACTCATCCGGCATCACCACGAGCGTCATCGGCGCCCTCAAGCGCGGGCTCGCTCCCCTGGGTGGAGAACTCGGCATCCATGTGTGCGGCGGCCGCGGCAGGCATTCGCGCCGCACGCCCGATGAACT